>JAQSXG010000642.1:2939-3712 GCA_029256785.1 Neobacillus sp. | reverse complement strand
TTAATTGCCCTTTTTTATCCATGGCAATAGCATTCATTGTAAAATCTCTCCGTTGTAAATCTTCGGTAAGATTCCTAATAAAGGTAACCTCTTTCGGTCTTCGATAATCCTGGTATTCTGCTTCCGTTCGGAAGGTAGTAATTTCGTATGATTCATTTTGGAATAAAACGAGTACAGTACCATGTTCAATTCCAACATCTACTGTTTTAGAGAACACTCGTTTTACCTCTTCAGGAGTAGCTGCAGTAGCAATATCGACATCATGAATACCTTTGTCTAAAAGTAAATCTCGAACAGAGCCCCCGACAAAATAGGCCTCAAAACCTGCATCCTCTAATTTTTGTAATACTGGTACTGCGGCTAAAAAAGGTTCCTTCATACTAATCACCTTTTTTCACTAGTCTAAAATATATTTGTTCATATTGGTCTACAATTTGATCAGCCCGGAATTTTGTGCTTACTATCGCTTCAGCATCTTTTACAAATTGTTGATGCAACTGATTGTCATTTAATAGGGTAATTGCTTTGTTTGCCATATCATTAATATCGCCTAACTCACATAGAAACCCAGTTTTTCCATGTTCAATTACTTCCGGCATTCCCCCAACATTTGTTCCAATGCAGGGCACCCCACAAGCCATAGCCTCAAGTATAACTAAGCCAAAGCTTTCTTTTTCAGATAATAACAGCATTAAATCACTTATCGAATACAATTCTTCCAGGTTCTCTTGCTTACCTAACAGGAGAACTTTGTCTGTTATTCCTAGCTTTTT
>JAQSXG010000642.1:0-2934 GCA_029256785.1 Neobacillus sp. | reverse complement strand
TTTACAAACAATCGTCATTTCAGGACCATCACCAACCAATAAGAGTTTAGCTGGAATACTAGTTGAGATTTTCGCAAATGTTTTTACAACGTCCTGAACACGTTTTACCGGCCGAAAATTCGAAACATGGATGATAACCTTTTCATCCGCTTGAATATCAAGCTGTTCTTTTAAATGACTTGCATCTGTTTTTTTATAAATACGTTCATCAATAAAGTTATAGACAGCTTCTATTTGTTTGTCCGGTTGGATCACTTCGGAGGTTTGTTCAATTAAAGCATTTGACACTGCTGTAACTGCATCTGACTTTTCAATACCAAATTTAATGGCTTCTGTTAATGAAGGATCAGAGCCTAAGACCGTTATATCAGTACCATGTAGAGTAGTAACAATTTTTAAATCAACATTGCACATCTGTTTAGCCAATATCGCACACACAGCATGGGGTATGGCGTAATGCACATGGAGTATATCTAGATTTTCACGATTTGCTACCTCAGCCATTTTACTTGCTAAGGCAATGTCATAAGGTGGATATTGGAAAACAGAATATTGATTAACTTCCACTTGATGATAAAAAATATTATGATACATTTTGTTCAGTCGAAAAGGCATGCTTGATGAAATAAAGTGAATTTCATGACCTTTTTCAGCGAGCATTTTCCCTAGCTCTGTTGCCACGACGCCAGATCCTCCGACGGTCGGATAGCAGGTTATACCAATTTTAAGTTTTTTCATTCTAATTCTCCTAGAACACAGTCCTTATCTTTCTTCTGTTTCGTTATTTTTTTCAGCAATAATCGTTCTCCATTCTAAAAAGCCCTCTGCTAACCCTCTGATAAGTAATTCAGCTGTTCCCATATTTGTAGCAAGCGGGATAGAATAGACGTCACAAAGGCGCACTAGAGCCGTTACATCAGGTTCATGTGGCTGTGCAGTTAATGGGTCACGAAAAAAGAAAATAACATCCATTTTATTTTTAGCAATCATCGCACCAATTTGTTGGTCACCGCCAAGTGGACCTGATTGAAAACGAGTGATGGTTAAACCTGTTGCTTCATTGATCCGAGTACCAGTTGTACCAGTAGCAAATAAATTATGCTCAGAAAAAATAGGTTGGTAAGCTGTTACAAATTGTACTAAGTCATTTTTCTTATTATCATGAGCGATTAGTGCTATATTCATTTTTGATGCTCCTATTCTAGAATATTTTCGAGTCCATACACAAAAGTATCAAGCTTCATTACATTATCTACAGCAATTTTGACACCAGACATAAAAGAAGCACGATTATATGAATCATGACGAATAGACAATGTTTGTCCATCTGAGCCAAACAACACCTGTTGATGTGCAACTAATCCCGGCAAACGAACGGAATGGATATGCATTCCATCATATTGGGCACCACGAGCGCCGTTAATGGTTTCTTTTTCATTTGGATGGCCTTGTTTTTTTGGAGTCCTTGAGGCAGAAATCATTTCCGCCGTCTTTACAGCCGTTCCAGAGGGTGCATCCAGCTTTTGATCATGGTGTAACTCAATGATTTCCACATCACTAAAATATTTTCCAGCCATCTGTGAAAATTTCATCATTAGGACTGCACCTAGAGCAAAATTAGGGGCGATTATGCAACCCAATTCTTTCTCTCTGCAAATAACTTCTAACTCCTCTAAATCCATTTTAGAAAAACCTGTTGTTCCAACTACTGGCCGGACATTATACTGCAGTGCCGTCCTAGCATGATACATCCCAACTTCTGGTGTCGTTAAATCAATAAGTACATCGGCTTTTTCAGTTTGAAGGCATGTTTCAATTTCAGAATAGACTGGCACATTATGTATTCGTTGGAATCCCTCAATTTCGTTTAGCATCCTGCCACCAAATTTATAATCAATTACTGCAATTAAATCGAAATGCTCGGTACTTGTTACGAGTTTAACTGCCTCGCTTCCCATACGTCCCCGCGGCCCCGCAATAATAATCTTTACTTTATTCATTTATCCACACTCCCTATTTCTCATCAATTCTCGTCCAGCGGTCCTTATCTCTAGTATTAAATTTATTCATTACATAATCATGCGCCTCTTCTAGGTCTATATTCAATGAATTGGCCAAACAGATAAGTACAAATAGTATGTCTCCTACTTCTTCTTCTATTGCCTTCTCATTTTCAGTCGACTTCTTGGGTTTCTCTCCATAATAATGGTTTACTTCTCTAGCAAGTTCCCCTAATTCCTCCGTCATTCTTGCCATCATCGCAAGCGGACTGAAATATCCTTCTTTAAATTGACCAATATATGTATCTACTTCCGTCTGCAAGTCTTTCATCGACTTACCACTGCTCATGAAACTTCACCTCATTTTTTAAATGCAAACATATACTAATACATTAGCTAAAAAAAGGATGATTTACAAATATTTTCGACAAAGTACTAACTTTCCAATTACGTTTGCCCTTCTCTATTTTATTCTATATAATAAAATCGCTGGTTGAGGGGAAATTATGGTAGAGGTGGAAGCTTAATGATACTTGGACTCAAATATAAAAATATTCTATTTATTTTAATTGGTACGGCGATAATGTCCTTTGGACTTGTCAATTTTAATATGCAAAATAAATTAGCCGAAGGCGGATTTACCGGTATTACCCTTTTATTTTACTTTCTGTGGAACTGGGATCCATCTTACTCAAATCTAATTCTAAATATTCCGCTTTTCTTTATTGGCTGGAAGTTACTTGGTCGCAATGCATTTATTTATACGATTCTCGGTACAGTCGGACTTTCCGTTTTTCTTTGGATATTTCAACGGTACCCTATCGACATGCCTCTTCAAGACGATTTAACATTAGCCGCATTATTTGCTGGAGTTTTTTTAGGAATAGGTTTAGGAATTATCTTTCGATACGGTGGAACGACTGGTGGCGTCGAT
>JAQSXG010000641.1 GCA_029256785.1 Neobacillus sp. | reverse complement strand
TACACTTAAAGTAAATGACAGTTCTAATTGGCTACTCCTCATAGATTTAAGCCTAATTCCGTTAAGCCGGAGTTAGGCTTAATGTTTTGTTAGAAACGAAAGCTATTGACATTAAAGTTGATTAGGAAAGAACCGTCATAGGATAAAATTATTAATACAGACTATGGAAGGCTTTTATTATATTAGGAATTATCTCCGCTTGGAACGGCTATTATAGGCTATTGTGAAGGCAGTATCTTTGAATGGAAGGTTCCGGATGGGATAGTACGTTAAGCACACTTTATTCATTTGATTTCTAACCATTATGATATCATAACAAATGAGTAAAGTAAATTTTTATACTTGTTTGTGTCAAGTACTTATTGGCAAAGCCCCATTCAGTTTCTCTTCTAGGCTTTTTCTTGTACTTCCGTACGGATAAGTTTGCCCATTTTCATAGAAAGATGTAGCCAGTGCCATAAAACAAGCTCAATTTTCGGGAGTTTCTGCATGCGTTTATTACGTTTTGCTCCTCCCTGATAGGTTCGTCGGTCGCTCGCAAAACGAACTAGCATGCAGAAACCCTCTCGAAAATTGGCTAATCGTTTTCCGGCATCTGCCTGCATCCCCTATGAATAGGCGCACTTATCCTGTCTGTGAATTAGCAGCAGAAAGCCTTTCTAAATATCTTCCTCGCATTTGTCTGCATTGCATCATGCATCGGAGTTCCTTCTTGTTACGGTTTTCCCTCAGCTGTTCATCATAGTTTTCAAGTATGGTCTGGATCATCATTTGACCCATTTCACAGACGTAGTCAAAAACTTTTTTCTCTAGCTCCTTGAATGGAATCATCTTTTCGGTTACAATAGTGTTCATCATACAGCCTTCTTTCGTGTTTTTCTCAGCAATTAACATTTTAAGAAAAACTGTATGATTTGGGAAGTAGGGAGTTTACTCTACTTCCTATTTTTATCCGTTTGCCAATAATAATTATACTCTAACTTAATTATTGGGGTGTAGAAATGACGTTTGAAACGTTCTTAACGAACATTAGACAAACGTTCGTAGCGTTCGTAGCGAAAGCTATTGACATTAAAGTTACTTTAACCTTTATAATAGCAATGCAAAGCAAAATTGCTAAAGTAAAGGAAAGAACCGTCATAGGCTAATATTACAATTTTAGACTATGAAAGGCTTTTATTATATTGTGAAAGGACTTGATATAATGAGAGCAACCAAGGTAAAATTAAAACAAGAAGTGACACGTTATGATGCTATGGTAATTATGAATTGGATGGAGAATAATGAGGTAACCAAGTATTTAAACGAAGTTACTAATATTACTTACGAAATTAAGCAGGCCATTGACAGGGTTAATATGATTATTATGACTCATTTATTTAACAGAGATGGCAGCTTCTATCTTATCAATACGCAGGATAACAGTCCGGTAGGATTTTTAAAACTTGTCAGAAGGATAAGCGAAGCGGAGATGGTTATTGTAATAGGTGAACAGAATCAATGGGGTTATGGACTTGGCAAGTCTTCGATTCTTCAAGGCTTAAATATTGCATTTTTCCAATGGCGTATGCAACGTGTGATTGCAAAAATAAATCCGGATAATGTTCGATCAATAAAAGCTTTCGAAAGTTCCGGATTTCGACCGGAAAAAGAACTAAAGCACTCAATACTTTATGGCATTTCTCTGGAGGAGTATATCAAGCGATCGTTATAAAATTTTAAATTCATTTGATGGAGCAATAGAAAAACACGAACATGGTACAATATAATAGTAAGGCAAAATAGAAGGTGGAGATAACATTGAGAAATTCATTCTCGATAGGAGAGATATCAGAATTGTTAGGTATACCAAAATCGACTTTACGCTATTGGGAAAGCGAAGGTCTTATTGAAATGCAGCGGGATGATCTTAATAATTATCGGAAATACTATCCCAGCTCAATTTTTACAATATCAGACCTGGCTCATTTTCGATGTCTTAGAATGTCTTTGCAGGATATGAAAAGTCTTCCTCATTTATCACCGAAGGAGTTAGCAAATTCATTATTAGCTCTCGATGAAAATCTGGACAATAAATTAAAGGAATTATATACGGCGAAAGACTATATCAATAATAAAATGAATCATATGAAAGAATATCAAAGGCTAAGTGAAAACCAGTACAAACAAGAAAACCCGGATTACAATAATATTTATCTGTTTTCAATTGATGACACAGAAGCATGGTCCATCTATATCAAGGACCAGTACCAGAGTATACTCTTGTTTAATGCTGAAAAAGACAGCATTGAAACCGGGTTGGCGGTACCGACTGCCAAGAATCAAACAAAACTATGGGAAAAGGATAATCAATCAGTGTATCTGTCATTTGTATTAAAGGTTGCCTATAGTAATCCTTCCTTTGATGATTTTAAACCTCATATAGATTATTTAAATCAAGGTGGTTATAAAGTCTCAAATATATTTGCGAGGTATTTGTTTTCTGCATGTGACGATAGATATTATGACTATTACAAAGCCTTTGCTGAAGTCAGTCAGTAGAGGCACTACTTTTGTATCATAAAATACGAGTAGAGGTTTGGGGAGGAAAAAAAGTAGATAGAAATTTACATTACCCAATAGGATAAGATTAAATTGTTGGATGTTATTGACAAAGTAAAAGATATAATACATAAGTTGAAAACGTACACGCTCAAATATAAAAGCTCCTCTTGTAACAGACAGACATAAATGTTCATTACAAGGGAGCTTTTGCAGAATTGATTAGCCAAAGATAGGTAAGAAACTTGCGAAGTGTGTTTCTTACATTTTTTTAAGTTGTTCCAATAAATCAATGACGGTAATATCAGTCAAATTGATATGGGAGATATCAATTTGATTTTCAACGTATTTTTTTCCGGTAGCTTTGATCGTTTAACGGGTCATCAATTAAAGTTTGCGAATAACTGTTTTCATCAACGGTACCGACGGAAAAGACATCTAAATGAAATGCATTCAATGTAGTTACAGGCAGGGAGCTGTTATAGGAAGTTGTTTTCCCTGCAATATTATAGCCTGCTGTTTTACCCTGCTCTATTGCGATGGTCCAAAGTCCCCCAACTTTACCGTTTAACTCTGCAATGTCTCCGGCCGCGTAAATATTTTCAAGGCTCGTTTGCATATGATGATTGACAACGACACCAAGGTTCATATCAATTGATGTACTTTCATATATTTTTTTATTGGGTCGAATTCCGACAGAATAGACAATCATATCACAATTAAAGGTATCACCGCTCTGTGTAACGACACCGTTTACCTTATCTTCTCCCGTAATTGTCGTAACCTGAGTGCCAAGGAATACTTTAACATTGGATGCCTCCACCGCCTTTTTTAAAATCTCAGATGCTCTGGGATCTAATTGTCTGGGCATTAATTTATCCATGAACTCGGCAATCATTACCTTCTTACCATGGGAGCAAAAGGCCCATGCGGCTTCGAGATTTTGTATACCTCCACCAATGGTCAGGATAGTTTCTGTATCATTAATTTTTGCTTTCAGCGTTTGAATATCTTGAAATGTCCTGATCGTAAAAACATTTTCTTTGTCAATACCTTCAATGGGCGGTTTAAAATTGATCGAACCATTGGCCAGCAATAGTTTATCGTAGTTCAAACAGCTGCCATCATTTAAATGAACCGAACAATTCTCTGTGTCAATGGAGGTTACTTCTCTCCCTAAATATAAATTCACATTATTTTGTTCGTACCATTCTTTTTTTTGTAATAGTATTTTATTAGCATCCAGATCTTCAAATAAGCTTTTCGTTAATCGGGTACGGTAGTATGGATAAACCGATTCGTTTTGGATTACAGTAAGATTCATATCGGTATTAAGTTCTCTGATTGCTTTTAATGCATTTACGGCGGCAACGCCTCCGCCAATAATTACAACATCATGATTCAATGAGTTCACCTACATTTCATTTTTTTAAGCATTTGAATTAATCATTTAATAATAAAAATAATATAGTAGAAAGATTTCTTTCTTGACGCAGTTTCATATTAATGTCTTATTGTAACCTTCATAGAAAACGTTATTCATGTTAAGTGCTCTTTATTCATTCGTTTCTAACTAATATGATATCATAACAAACGAATGAAGTAAACTTTTATGCTTACTTGCAAAAAAGCCAGCGTTTTAAGCGCTGGCCTATTTGATGTGATTATTTATGTTTTAGTTTCAATTTTCTTTTCTTCTTCTGAATCATATTCATGTGATAATAGAAATTATCACAATTGTAATATTTCTCGGAGGTTATCCAATTTGTTGAAAAATTATTATATCCGGGTAAATCTAAGGGTAAATTTGTACTTCCAATATACATATTGTTTCCTCCCAATTTATAAATAACTACCATATTATCGAAATAATCTTTATTACGCTTATATTATAATCACTGTTTGACTTTGTGTATATAATCTGCTAATCTAAAAATATTAGAAGAATTTGTATTTGTAATACAAAACATATGTTTGATTCTGATTATTATACCATAAGAGGGTGTTGATTATGGCAATACGTTTTTGGGAGATTTATGAAGAAACAAAGGAACAATTTCATCTTCGGATCGTAGCAGGGAAAGCGGGAATGGACACAGTTGTCAGCTGGGTGCATATGCTGGAGGATGAGACGATCGTATCCAGATTTCATGGAGAGGAACTGGCAATCACTACCGGGATGAAGGCGGAGCAGCCAAACTGGATTTTAAATTTGGTACAGGAGATGGCAAATTCTGAATGTTCCGGAATTATTATTAATACCGGTATGTATCTGAAAGAGATTCCCCGGGAAGTAATTATCTGGTGCGATGAAAATAGATTTCCTCTTTTGGAGATGCCATGGGAAATTTCGATTACCGGTTTAATTGAAGATTATTGCATGCGAATCATTGACCAAAAGCAATATGAGAAAAAGATTAGTAATGCGTTTCGAGAGGTAATCCAGGGACATTGGAATGAACCGGAGTTTAGACAGATTCTAGATCTGAGATATGATACCTCCGGGACCTTTCAGGTGTTTTGCATCAATGTGAAAAAAACGGTTGAGGAAGAACCATACTTTAATCATGCGGTTTTTAAGCTGGAGAATTTATTCGGCCTTTGGAAGGGAAACAAAAAGATTAATATTTCCTATGGACTGATTCGTATGGATGAGTTTCTGGTATTAATTCTGAACAATATGCAGGATAAATATTTGCTGGAATTACCTGACCTGATACTGCAAAGCTTTTCTTATTTTGCAAAAAAGAATCGTTGTTATCTCGGTGTTGGACCGAGGGTATCCGGGGTTGAGAATTTACCTGCAGGCTATAAAAGAGCACGGACTGCAATGAAAATGGCGGTTGGAACAAGTAAAGTGATTATCAATTTTGAAGAAATGGGTTTTTATAAAATTCTGTTTTCCATTGATGATACCGAAATACTTGCAAGCTATGCGAATGAAATATTAGGTCCGTTAGAAACATATGATCAAATTCACAATACTACATAT
>JAQSXG010000640.1 GCA_029256785.1 Neobacillus sp. | reverse complement strand
CATAAATAGAGATTTTAAAGAGATCTTGACTGAATCTGATATAGATGCGCTATTACACAAGGATGATTTTATCAGGCTTCCCGAAACTACCCGTGACTCACTTAAAAAAATGAATCTTAATGACTATGATCTCACTATTCTCCAAAGAAATCTTAAAGCCTTACTCTTATATTAATCCATCCTTTTCTTTACGTAGATAATCTCCCCTGAATGTAGACAAATGTAAAAGTAAGTAGTTAACAGACCATTTTACAATTGCTAAATATTGTCATAAAATATTGGTAACCGGAAATATAGTAAATGCGTAAAAAGAGGTCAATATGAAAGAGAAACTGAAATATGTAGTAATTTTTGATGATGTTGATATTTCAATGATTGTTGAAAAAGAAGTCAATGGTGAAAAAGTGCCATTACCGGTTGTGATTAGAAGTGTAAATGAAAAAAGCCTCAGCGACATTCAGCTTGAAATTAAGTCAGCCAAAGATCAACCGATAATAAACGAAAAAGATTATGTACTCGGAGAAAACCAATATAAATGGGCAATGCGCTTGTTTGTTGCATTACCGCAGTTTATACGGCTACTCATTTGGAAGCTAATTTTAAAAAATCCTTTTCTAATGAAAAAAATGGCGGGGACTGTTGTAGTAACCTCTGTGGCAATGATAGGAAATGTTAGAGGTTGGGTCATTCCGGTGACCATTCATCCTATCTGTTTTGCTTTGGGTTCAATTGTGAAAAAACCAAGAATCTTCGAGGGTAAAATTACCCCTCGTGAATACCTATACATGACAGTATTAATAAATCATGACGTTATAGACGGTGCCCCTGCTGCAAGATTTATTTCCAGATTAACAAGTCTAATCGAGGGTGGCTACGGTTTATAAAACGGATATTACAGTTCCACATGACCGTATTAACCATCCACCTCGGGTAGCAGATCCGGTTTAATGCTCAATTTGATGTATTATTGTTACTTAAAACTTTACTACAATTATCTTTCGTCTTTAGGCCTGATATAAATACGCCGCACAAAACAAGTATGGCGCCAACGTACCCTTGCAGTTGAAGAATCTCCTGCAAAAATACAAATCCGAACAATGCCGAAAAAACTGGTTCCAGCGCAAATAGCACGCCTGTCCGTTCAGGCGTTGTGAATTTCTGTGCAATTGGTTGCACAACAAAACCAAATGCACTGCACACAAGTGCAAGCCCCAAGACTGCAACCCATTGTGTTGTGGTAGCTGGCAATGTTGGTGTTTCAAAGATAAATGAAAAAATCAGTCCATACCATGCGGCAAATCCCAACTGCAAGATTCCAAGTTGCAGCGCATCGGTTTTATGAGCAAAATAATTTGTAGCAATAATATGGACAGCATATAGCAATGCACCGAGTAAACATAGAATTGAGCCATCTTCAATTACAAACGAATCTCCAATTGTTAAAAGCCCTATACCTGCAACTATTACTAAAATCCCGGCAATAACTGGAAGCTTAGGTATGTCTCTAGTGATAAGGGATTGCAGAATCGGTACAAAAATTACGGTTGTACTTGTTAGAAATCCGGCAGATGAAACTGTTGTTGTTTTCAGGCCATACATGAGTGCAGTGAAAATACTAAATAGAATCAGACCAATCAGTGCGCTATAACCAATTGTTTTTGAGTCAGCTTTGATTACACGTGTGAAAAAGATGGTAATAGTTATAACAAAGGCAATCCCAAATCGCAATGCTATTAAATTAAACGGTTCAACTCCATTAAGCCCAAATTTCATAAGCAGGTACGATGTTCCCCACGCCATAGAAACGGCGGCAATGAGCAAATCAGCTTTTCTTGGTGTCATATTTTTATTCTCCCATCCCAGCCACGCTTGCGCTTTCTCTGAAATTAGTATACTATGAGGACATAAATTATAAAAACGCATCTTTTTAATCCTTAACATGACATATTTTAATAAAGGCTGGGCATGATGAATATTCAAAAATACGAAGCCTTTCTGAAAACAGTGGAATATGGAAGCCTTACGAAAGCGGCGCAGGCGCTTGGTTATACCCAATCCGCTATTAGCCATATGCTGAACGCTTTGGAAGGCGAGTGGGGCGTTACGCTGCTCACTCGCGACCGTTCTGGCGTCTGCATTACCTCCGACGGCTTACAGCTTTTGCCGCTTGTGCAAAATGTCTGCAATGCAAACAGGGAGCTTATGAATGAGATTGGAGAACTGCATGGTCTGGAATCCGGTGTCATAAGAATAGGTACGTTTACAAGTGTATCTGTGCATTGGCTTCCCAATATGATAAAGACCTTCCATAGCGAATACCCGAACATTGATTTTCAGCTATTACACGGCGATTACACCGAGATCGAAAGCTGGATTATGGAAGGACGGGCAGACTGCGGTTTTCTTCGACTTCCTGCAAGGTCAGATTTGGAGAGTATTTTTTTGGAACAGGATCGGCTGATGGTAATATTGCCGGAAAACCACCCGCTTGCTGACTGCGAATATTTCCCAATCAACAAGCTTTCGGAAGAGCCGTTTATCTTGTTGGAAGAAGGGACGGAAAACGAGATAACAGAGATTTTTGAGGAGAATCATATACGCCCCAATGTACGCTTTACGGCAAGGGATGATTATGCTATTATCTCAATGGTCGAAAGTGGATTGGGTATCAGCATATTGCCGGAGCTGGTACTGCACCGAACACCGTACAAAATCATCAAGAAGGAATTGGACACGCCCGCCTACCGAAAACTGGGTATCGTGTTGAAGGGCACTCGCCATGCTTCCCCTGCCGTCAAACGTTTTTTGGATTATCTGCACAATAGAGATGATATATTGCTATAAGCAAAACGGGTAGAGAATATGGATTTCTCTGCCCGTTTCTTGTTACTTTATTCTTAAGTTATACGTTTGCTACCGCTTCTATTTGAACTCCTGTCAGGATCTAACT
>JAQSXG010000639.1 GCA_029256785.1 Neobacillus sp. | reverse complement strand
CGACCGGTGAAATCTGAGTGCGGCCAAAGATTGGCATTAATTTTTTCCCATGCCGCTTGATAATCAGCCGGCAGCTTTTTGGCTCGCGATTCAAAAGTTTTCAATTCTTTAGTCATGTCGCTGCCTGTGATTTTTTCCCAAAAATTCATTATATCTTCTCCTTTAACTCGTTAATTTTTGATGATACGAACTCCCATTTTTCCCAGAACTTCCGTAGTTCCTTGCGCCCTGCGTCGTTAAGCACATAAAACTTGCGCGGCGGCCCCATATCGGACGGTTTTTTTTCCATGTCTACCAGTTTATTCTTCTCAAGCCGCACTAGAATGGTGTACACCGTTCCCTCTACAACATCTGTGAAGCCGAGGGCATTCATCCGCCGCGTGATTTCGTAACCGTAGGTTTCTTTGCGGCTTATAATTTCAAGGACACAGCCCTCAAGTACGCCTTTGAGCATTTCCGTTAGGTTTTCCAGTATAATCACTCCTTGCTATTCTGTATGACTGATATTCAGTAATACTTACTACCACTATATAGTATCACGTAGTAGTTGATTTGTCAATGGCGGTTATTCTGATAATAGATATATGACTTCATATGAAGCGAGATATCAAAATTATACACTTGAGACATTGCGAAAGTATTTGCCTTCTACAAAAGAAATAAGAAATTTTTGCAAAGTATGTTGAATGTACTGCCGAATTAAATTAAACAATAAAGTAAATACCATGATTTTTGTTTTGGAAGACAACCGGATAATCGAATAATGAACTGCGATTATCTGATTGAATTATTTTACAATTTGTCATAAAATAATATTAAATTTTAAATCCAAAAGATGGAAGGCTGATTTAATAAAATAGAAATTACTTTTGGTGATGATATTGTGCGGCTTTCTATCGATCAATTCATATAGAATGAGGTGCAAAATGAAAAATAGTTTTTCTGAGGTTAAGTTATTTCAAGTGAAGCCCAATAAACTGACTGAATTTGAAACGCTTATAACATCCGTTGCAGATGAGCAAAAACAACAGCTTGGCTGTATCGACATTAAATATGTGAAGCGGTTTTACACTATAGATGGAATTGAAATCGGAAGTCCACCAAGGGAACTGACGAAAATAGTGAAATGCGTAAAATATTATTCATATTGGGAATTTGATAACAAGGAAAATTACGGAAAAGCGGTTGAATGGTTTTTTGCAAATCATGTAAAGGAAATTCAAAAGTTACTTATTATGCCGTTTGACATAAATTGTGGATATTCTATTTATTGATCAATAAGGGTTCTGATTTATTTTATAGCTCCAGTGACAAAGTGACCCTTTAGGAAATAAAACAGATGACATTAGATTTTTATTAAGGTAGATAGGAGAAATAGTAATGGGGAATACGGATAAGTTTGAAATGATAGCTAATATATATGACACTTCTGAAAGAATCAAAATTGCAAAGGTATCGTCAAATGCCATTCGTGAATATTTAGTTGATGCTAAAGGTAAGAGTGCTATTGATTTTGGGTGTGGAACCGGTCTTGTTGGAATGAACCTGTTAAACGATTTTAATTCTATACTTTTTCTGGATACATCACAAAATATGATTGATCAGATAAAGCAAAAAATTTCAAGTTCTAAGATACAGAATGCAGCTACATTATGCTTTGACTTTGAAAAAGATAGCCGTTCGGATTTACATGCTGACTATATTTTTATGGCTCAGGTTCTACTTCATATCAATGATGTTGAATTAGTTTTATCAAGATTATATGATGTCCTAAATGTTGGAGGTCATTTATTAATCGTAGATTTTAATAAAAATGAAAAAATAGTTTCAGATATGGTTCATAACGGATTCAATCAACTAGAGTTAACTGATATTATGACAAAAATAGGATACAGGGATATTCAATCTAAAACTTTTTATACCGGAAGTAAAATATTCATGGGGCATGACGCGTCTTTGTTTATTCTTGATTCTCAGAAGTAGAGTATCCGCCAAGGCCCTGGCAGGTGATGGCTTCATATCCAGAGGGCAATGTGTGTAGAACTTATAATCGACTGTTTGAGGTGAGCGAAATGTATGATGTAATTATAATTGGCGCTGGCCCTGCTGGGAGCACCGCTGCAAAGGTGTTAGCTGAAAAGGGCCGTAAAGTACTATTAGTAGAGAGATGTAAGCTGCCCCGGTATAAATCCTGTTCGGGGGTATTGATAAAAAAATCAATGGATTTAGTAAAGCTATATTTTGGTGAAGCTGTCCCGGTTTCTGTAATGTGCACCCCAACTGAAAACAGAGGTATGATTTTCACCGATGATAAAGGCAAAGAATTTTTGTTTGAACAAGAGGGGCTTAATGTATGGCGTAGTACTTTTGATAATTGGCTTGCAGTAAAGGCGGCTGAAAAAGGTGCCGAAGTCAGGGATTGCACTACTGCGCTTTCATGTGAGGAAAGTAATGGACTTGTAACGGTTGTCCTTCGCGGGAAAGATACCTATACAGAAGAAGCAAAATATGTCCTTGACTGCGAGGGTGTAACCGGGACATTAAAACGAAAAATCGTTAAAAGTACACCACAATACATAACGACTTTTCAAGCTTTCAATGAAGGATATATAGACTTAGACTATCATTATTTCTATGCTTATTTGCAGCCGGAGCTATCAGAATATGACGCATGGTTTAATGTGAAGGGCAATCTTTTAGTATTAGGTGTATCTGTCAAAGACACAAGTAAAATCGAATATTTTTATAATAGATTTATCACCTATATGAAAGACAATCATCATTTACGGATTGATAAACAGGTAAAGGCCGAAAAGTGGCTAATGCCCCACATTCGCCCCGGCTGTCATATTGATTATGGCGTCGGGCGGGTGCTGTTCGCCGGAGAAATAGCAGGGTTTCTGAATCCTATGGGCGAGGGTATTTCTGCCGGGATGGAAACCGGCTATTG
>JAQSXG010000638.1 GCA_029256785.1 Neobacillus sp. | reverse complement strand
AGCTGAAATTCATCGGTTGCTAAAAGAAACAGACTTAAACGAATTAGCGGCCACCATGGAATTGATAGAAGATACGGAAGCTATGCCGGATCAGTTGCACCCTACAACAAAAAAGCAAAAGAAAATCAACTTAAAAGTTCTTTCCAATGAGCAGTTAATCGGTGAAGAGGAAGAAGAGTTACTATTGCAGCTTACACGAAATCAGGTGAGTTTATTTGATGTCTTTGGGAACTTTATGCGAATGGAGGTTGTTCGTAAGCAGTTGGTCCGTAGTATGGATCAGATTCTAACCCAGCGTTCCAAGAATGTTATCTTAACTGGAGAGTCACAAAGTGGAAAAACACGTTTGGCAAAATGCTATGCTAAATGGTTACATCGTATGAAATTAATCAGTTCAACTAAAATAGCATTAATTGATGGTGAAAAGATAAATCATATGAATCTTTTATCGAAAAAAGAACAGTTAAAGGATTGTGCGATTATCATTGAGAATGCAGGAATGGTTACTAAAGAGACCATGAAGTCATTGTTAGAATTGAGTAATCTATATCAGAATAATATTGCAATTATACTTGAGGATACGAGGGAAAAAATTAATCATTTATTGCGTGGTAATTCACAATTGAATTCGATTTTTAACAATCGTGTTCACCTTCATAAATATACCTTAGAGGACTATATGGGTTTCGCTTATGATTATATTACGGAGCATGATTACGAAATCGAAATGGAAGCTTTTATAGCATTACAGAATGAATTTTCGGTATTTATGCATGAGAAAAGAGAAAATGCTTTGCAGGCAATTTTCTCCTATCTAGATGGTATTATTCAAAAATCAGAAAAACGTAGTACGGAGCAATTAAAAGAAGTATCACAGTCTGGTCGTTTTGATGACACAGAATTGATGGTTGTTAAGAGAGAAGATGTTAAATCTTAAACTTTAATCGAATATTATTCTTTAATTTTTGTCCGCCTTTGGATTCTACATTCTTTGTAATATTAAGAATGTAGGATTCATTTTTAGCATAAGGTTCCAACGGTTCTACTTCAATGAAATTATTCAATGCATCATAACGAATCGCTGTTTTCAACGGTGCGTCAGTAGAAGATGTAACATATAAATTCATATTATTAACCGTGGCAGGGTTTAGAGGAGCGGTAAACTTAACACGCCAGACAAAGTTACCGGTTTTAAATTTCATATCCTGTTTCACAAGTTTTTCTAAGCCATCGGTTGCCGATTCAATTTCGATATAGTTAGATTCCATTACATTCACCTCGATATCCGTATCTATTGGTGTAATTCTTAGTTATACTTTATTATACTATATTTTTTTCGAATTTAAAATAAATTTAATATAAAAGAAAGGTGTTTTTATGGAAAAAGTGGTATTTAAACCAGGGAATATGTTGTATCCGTTGCCAGTAGTTATGGTGAGCTGTTGCGATGAAAATGGGAACAATAATATTATCACAGTAGCATGGTGCGGAACTGTTTGTACGAATCCACCGATGGTTTCGGTTTCCATTCGTCCAGAACGATATTCTTATAAAATAATTGAAAAAACTAGAGAATTTGTAATTAACTTAACCACAGAAGATTTAGTCAAAGCCACAGATTATTGTGGAGTTAGATCAGGAAGGGATACGGACAAGTTTAAAGACATGGGCTTAACACCGATTAGTGGCCAACAAGTAAATGCTCCACTGATTCAAGAATCTCCTGTTAATATTGAATGTCGTTTACGAGAAATTACAAAATTGGGATCTCATGATATGTTTATAGCAGATGTTGTTGCTGTTAACGTGAACAAGGAATTCTTACAGGAAAATGGTAAGTTTGAATTAAATCATGCGAAACCAGTTGTTTACTCTCACGGAGACTATTATGGAATTGGTAATTTGTTAGGAACGTTTGGATACTCCGTAAGAAAAAAGAAGAAAAAGTAAGATACGTGGAGGAGACAATGAAGGATAAGAATATCGTTTTGATTGGTATGCCAGGTGCAGGTAAGAGTAGCATTGGTGTCATTCTTGCAAAAGTATTAGGCTTTTGTTTTGTTGATACTGACATATTAATTCAAGAAAGGGAAGGGCGTTTGCTAAAAGATATCATCAAGGAAGATGGTCTTGATGGTTTCATTCAAATTGAAAATGAAGTGAATGCTTCTATTCAGACATTTCATACTGTGATTGCAACTGGAGGAAGTGTAATCTATGGTAAGGAGGCGATGGAACACCTGTCTAGCATTGGAACTATAGTATATTTAAAACTTAATTATCAAACGATTGCCAATCGCTTAGGTAACATCAGCCAACGTGGTGTTGTTCTTAAGGAAGGGCAAGACTTAGCTGGGTTATATGAGGAACGATGTCCTCTATATGAACGCTACGCAGATCTTGTTATTAACTGTGAAAATATGGATATGGAAGCTGCATTGGAGACAATAGTAGAAAAAATCCATACAATAGTAGAATAATATTTAATTTTTAACCTTTCATATCGTAAGAATCTAGGAAAATACAGCGTTTTAAGGTAAAAAATGATTTACAAATTTCATCTTTGTGATATAATCAAATTTAGATATCAATTTACACAAATTAGAAACGCAGTTTATGTGCATTTTTTACGATAAAAAAGAGACTTAAGCTTGATATAACTGCATAAATAATAAATCGAGGTGTGCAATGGAGCAGTATATTATTAAGGGTGGCAAGCCCCTAGCTGGTGAGGTTACAATAAGTGGTGCAAAGAATGCAGCACTAGGAATTATAGCGGCAGCAATTATGACGGATGAAACCGTAACTATAGAGAATTTACCTGATGTTAGTGATATAAGTGTATTATTACAAGCGATTGAAGTAATTGGTGCAAAGGTGGAAAAGGTTGATCGCCATACCGTTAAGATTAGTGGAGGTTCCATTAGATCAAACAGCATTGAGGATGATTTTGTAAGAA
>JAQSXG010000637.1 GCA_029256785.1 Neobacillus sp. | reverse complement strand
AATCTTTATGAAAAAGTAAAAAGATGCTAAATCAAAGCATCTTTCAGATTAAATATATAATTTAGGTAGGGATGAACCACTGTGGCTGTTTGGTTTCTTGATTTCTTCGGCTCCCACTTGTGGATTGTTTTTCTTTTTCGTTCTTTTTTTCTTTCCAGTTGTTACGGATTGGATTGGTTCTTGGGGTCCTGAATCATTTGAGCTGCTTTCCACAGCGGTTTCCTCACTTGGTGCGTCCTTTAATCCTTTATATAATCTCCACATTGCAGGCAGGTTTTTGACTATGGGTCCATACTGTTGAATCATTGGCCCTAGTGATTGTGCTGTCTGCAAGACTTGTTGTGTATTATTCAAAAATCCACTTAACCCGTTTGGATTGCTTAAGGTCTTAAGAATCGAACCGATACTACCCGTTCCACTTGATGTGCTATGTCTAGCTGCTTGCATGCCACCAAGCACTCCACCTTGGCTACCCGTACCTTTCCCGCCAAGAATCTTTGAGAGTAGTCCGCCGCCACTTCTTCTCTGGCCTTGAGACCTTCCCATCATTGGGTTACCACCATATTGACGTGGTGGTCCCATCAGGGGTCCTCCGCTGCCAAAAGGACCCATCATATGTCCATTACCTGTAAAGGGTCCTTGGCGCATCATCATCCCCCTTTGAACAGGGAATCTATGTCTAGTCTGCATACTATAACCTCCTCTCATAATATTCCTATGGTTTAAGGTATGCATTTAACTAATTTTGGTTTAGGTTTAATGCTCAGGACTAGCAATAAATTTTGATGATTAAAACTCCGCCAAAGGTAAAAGATTATTACATAAGACTCTTTTTGTTAATATTTTATGTAAAAACCCAAAAGCCGGTTTTTACGTTTATACAACTATTTGGCACTTCGAATAAAGTTTGCAAGCTCTTTTCTCTAAATGAAATTAGTATTGTAAAGTGGTTTAAAATACTATTATTTTGTTCTTTATAGCTACTTAGTTTGAGAAAAGAGCCTAATAAGAAGAAGATAGCTGGTTATTTGGACGAAACTTTACTATAATTACATGATGGAAAGAAAAGTGGAAGCTCTTGCTAGTACAAGAAAACTACTCCAAAAACCAAGTTTATTTAAAATAAGGAGCAATTACATGAAGGAAAATCGTTTTGATCGTTTTAAGTTTCAGCCTTTTATTATAGAAGCAATAAAGGATTACGGCTTTTATGAGCCTACAGAGATTCAGGAACGGATGATTCCATTAGTTTTAAAAAATGAAAGTGCTATTGGGCAATCACAAACAGGTACGGGAAAAACCCTTGCCTTTGTCCTGCCAATACTAGAAAAAATTAAACCTGAGATTAAAGAGGTACAAGCTGTTATCACTGCACCTACGAGAGAGCTTGCTTCCCAAATCTATCAGCAAATACTAAAAATAACTGAACATTGCAGCCCAGATCAGGCGATAATGGCTAGAAATTATATTGGGGGAACGGATAAACAAAAATCAATAGACAAGTTAAAGGTACAGCCACATATTGTTGTTGGTACTCCAAGTCGAATAAATGATCTAGTAGCTGAAAAAGCATTATTTGTTCATACAGCATCCATACTAGTTGTTGACGAAGCAGATATGATGTTAGACATGGGTTTCATTGAGGACATAGATAAAGTAGCAGCGAAAATGCCCGAAAAACTACAAATGTTGGTTTTTTCTGCAACAATACCGGAAAAACTTAAACCGTTTCTTAAAAAGTATATGGAAAATCCAAAAATGGTTCACATTGAACCAAAAAACAGAACAGCTGAAAACTTGGAGCATTACCTTTTGCCTTCAAGACATCGTAATAAAAAGCAGCTAGTACATGATGCATTGGTTAAATACAATCCCTATTTAGCTATTGTTTTTACCAATACAAAAAAAATGGCTGAAGAGGTGGCTGACTTTTTAACTGAAAAGGGGTTAAAGGTTGGAAGGGTCCATGGTGATTTAAGCCCGCGGGAACGGAAAAAAATGATGAAGCAAATTCAAGATTTAGAATACCAGTACATTGTGGCTACTGATCTTGCCTCAAGAGGAATTGATATCGAGGGGATAAGTCATATTATCAACTATGAATTGCCAACGGACCTGGACTTTTATGTTCACCGTGTAGGCAGAACTGCAAGGGCAGGGAATTCCGGAATTGCGCTTACTATTTATGATATCGCAGATGAAGATGCATTAAATCGCTTAGAAAAAATGGGTATTCAATTTAAATATATTGACCTTAAAAAGGAAGAATTCCTTGTGTTAGAGGAACGAAACAAAAGAAAAAAACGGGTAAGACAAGAGGATGCAGCAGAAAAGAAGGCCAAATCACTAGTGAAGAAACCACAAAAAGTGAAGCCAGGCTATAAGAAGAAAATGCAATGGGAAATGGATAAAATAAAGAAACGCGAAAGAAGAATAGAGCAGAGAAAGAAATAAAGAAAGAGGGGAGAGCGAAGAAATGTTGAAAATAGGATCACACGTTTCGATGAGCGGCAGCAAAATGCTGCTTGCTGCCAGTGAGGAAGCCGTTTCCTATGGTGCTAATACATTTATGATTTATACAGGCGCACCGCAAAATACAAGAAGAAAAAAGATTGAGGATTTAAATATTGAAGCGGGAAGAAAACATATGGAGGAAAATGGGATAACAGAAATTGTTGTTCATGCTCCCTATATCATCAATATTGGTAACACAACGAATCCAGCAACATTTGACTTAGGAGTCAGGTTCCTTACAACAGAAATTGAACGTACGGAAGCTCTGGGTGCGAAACAAATAGTTCTTCATCCCGGGGCACATGTAGGTGCAGGTACTGAAGAAGGGATAAAGCGGATCATTGAAGGACTTAATGAAGTATTAACGGGTAAGGAACAAGTTCAGATTGCCTTGGAGACCATGGCTGGTAAATGGAGTAAATCATAATGATAAACTCTCTGTATGTTTTGATACATGTCATACACATGATGCAGGATATAATATTGTTGAGGATTTTGATGGGGTATTGAATGAATTTGATAAAATTATTGGTATAGACAGATTAAAAGTCCTCCATATCAATGATAGTAAAAATGCTGTCGGTATGCGAAAAGACCGTCACGAAAACATTGGCTTTGGACATATAGGTTTTAAGGCACTAAGCTATATCGTTCATCATCCACAGCTTACGAATGTTCCAAAAATCCTTGAAACCCCATTTGTCGGTGAAGATAAAAATAACAAAAAAGCACCGTATCGCTTTGAAATGAATATGCTTCGGGAAAAGGCATTTGACGAGGAATTGCTGGGGAAAATTTTACAATTTTAACAAAAACAAAAAGCTGTGCATGCACAGCTTTTTGTTAATTCTTCGTAAATTGTACAAATAACTTATTCACTTCGCGTGCGGTTTCAGGGCCAGCTATTTTGGCGATTTCTTTTATTAAAGTCGCTCGTTGACGTGCATCGAAAATATTTACATTTTTTCCTTGGAGGTATTGTGCCACTTTATTTGCTTGTTGCCGATTAACATTGATGTTAAATTGATTCGCGTATTTTAACAATTCTTCACCAGTAATTGTATTAATCTTATGATTAATGATGTTCTCAAATATTTTCACACTCACCACTCCTCCATCTACTGTATGAAGTTTATGGTATATTTGTGAATTTCGTTTATCATGAGTACAGTGCTTTACATTAAGAATTACCTGTTGTATACTACTAAAAGCTAAATCGGAATGATTCTTAAAATTGAAGGTGTGATAGCAGTTGAAATCGATAATTGAAATAAAACAACTCTCTTACCAATATGAGAGGGATACTGTCCTTGAGAATATAAATCTAACTATAACAAATGGGTCTTTTTTGGCAATTGTAGGGCCAAACGGATCTGGAAAGTCGACACTATTAAAATTAATTTTGGGCCTGCTAATGCCACAAAAGGGTGAAATTAGGTTATTTGGGCAAGATCTGAATAAATTTAAAGATTGGCAGAAAATTGGCTATGTGTCACAAAAAGCTAATTCATTTAATACAGGATTTCCTGCTACTGTCTTTGAAGTGGTTGCTAGTGGATTAACAAAAAAGCTAGGATTATTTCGTTTCCTTAAAAAAGAGCATCGTCAATTGGTGACAGATGCTTTAGATGCAGTGGATATGATGGAATATAGTCAACGGAATATTGGAGAGCTATCTGGCGGTCAGCAGCAACGGGTATTTATTGCACGCGCTCTTGTTAGTGATCCAAAGCTTTTGATCCTTGATGAACCAACAGTGGGTGTGGATGCAGAGCATGTTAAGGCTTTTTATCAAATGCTTGAAGGTTTGAATACAAGTCGTGGGATTACTCTTCTTTTAGTCACTCATGATATTGGCACCATCTCGGATAAGGTTAGCCATGTGGCCTGTTTAAATAAACATTTGCATTTTCATGGGAAAACAAGTGAATTTGAAAAGCATAGATCAGAGGATATGTCGGCGATTTATGGGCATGATGTCCACCTGCTCTCACATACTCATGATCATGGAGGCTCTAGATAATGATTCAAGGTATACTTCAGTATGAATTTTTGAGAAACGCCTTTTTTACGGGAATTATGATTGGTTTTTTAGCTCCGTTGATAGGGGTGTTTATTGTAGTTAGAAGATTGTCATTAATTGCAGATGCTCTTAGCCATGTTACGCTAGCTGGTATTGCCTTCAGCCTTTTAATTGAAAAGTACTTTACTTCAATGATTGGGTTAAATCCGCTGTACATGGGAATGGTCTTCTCGGTTGGGGGTTCATTATTTATAGAGAAGCTCCGCGCAGTTTATAAACATTACCAAGAACTTGCAATTCCAATTAACTTATCAAGTGGTATAGGTCTCTCGGTTATCTTTATTTCACTGGCAGATGGCTTTAATACTGATCTGTTTAGCTATTTGTTTGGAAGTGTGTCGGCAGTGAGCCGGACGGATTTATGGGTTATCTTATTTATAAGTATTGCCGTTATTATTGTCATTATTTTATTGTATAAAGAGCTATTTGTCCTTTCTTTTGATGAGGAACACGCAAAAGCTTCAGGAATTGCGGTTAAGAGTATTCATTTTGTTTTTATTGTGATGGTTGCGCTTGTTATTGCTGCATCCATGCGGATTGTTGGTATTCTTCTTGTTTCTTCTTTAATGACGTTACCGGTAGCAGCTAGTATGCGAATAGCAAAGGGATTCAAACAAACTTTGATATTATCTGTTTTCTTTGGAGAGATATCTGTGCTTGGAGGATTGTTTTCAGCTTATTATCTAGACCTTGCACCAGGTGGAACGATAGTCATGATTGCTGTTATTATTTTAGTTATTACAATACTTTATAAAAAAACGAGGATAAAAAGACAGGTTTTACGCAGGGAGGGCAGCTAAATGAATGTTGATGAAGCAATTCAACACTTAAAGGAAAATGGCTTCAAGCAAACAGGAAAGCGGGAAGATATGCTACAGCTATTTGCAGATAGCGATAAAT
>JAQSXG010000636.1 GCA_029256785.1 Neobacillus sp. | reverse complement strand
TGACCGCAGGTTAAAGAAGGATTATTATCTTCTTTCTATGCTAACTGGTTTTATCATTACGGCAGGAATTGGTATTGTTGTAATATTCTTTGAGGGAAGTCTACCGATGCTAGTTATTGAAGGAAAAGGCACCACAGTAGTAAAAAACAGCATAGAATACTTTGTCAGTCTTATTCTTTTTGTTTCCTTAATTATTACTTTATATCATTATTATTTAGAGAAAAGTGAAGAAAAACTATATTACGCTCTAGCGATGGTTTTCCTATTATTTACTGAATTAATTTTTACGATCTATCAAAGTGTCTATGATCTTGATAATTTTTTAGGTCATGTTTATAAAGTATTCGGTTTTTACTTTATATTAAAAAGCTTTTATTTTTCAAAAGTGGCTAAGGTGATTGAAGGAAAAAATGCAATGTCACTTCCAGATCAACCAGGTATGTTTATAACACTGAAAAAGCGGGGATCTGACTTTGTTTGTATAGACATTAAAGGTGAATTGCTGCAAGAGTTAGGTTTCCATCAGGATGAGATTATCGGAAGGCCTCTAACCGATATTTTCTTACCTATAGACGTATCGATTAATGATTATTGTTATTTGGCACAGAAACTAAAGGAACCGGTCACCTTTGAAATGGATTGTATGGAAAAATCTTTGTTGATTTCCATAAAGTCTTCCTTTAACGAGGCGAACCAAGATGTTATACTTGGCACTGTGATTGATATGACAGGTGTTCTTGAACAAAAACTTAGTCGTAAACATATGAATAATGAAGATAAAAATGTCCGAGTAGTTATGTAATCTGGCCACGGTTACTTACTGCTCTTTTCTATGTCTAAAGATAGAATTTTCCATTGACTATGTTTGTTTAGCGATTTAATATAGTAACGTTCGTTTAATAATTATTCATCCCTATGAATTTATAACAGCGTATTTTCTGCTTGTTTGGAGTATGAAATGAAAGGGTGAGCATAATGGGGAATTCAAATAAACTTGGTTTTTGGATATTAACTTCACTTGTAGTTGGAAATATGGTTGGCTCTGGAATTTTTATGTTGCCTCGGTCATTATCAGAAGCAGCAAGCCCTGCTGGGGTAATGCTAGCATGGCTATTAACGGGTCTTGGTGTCCTGATGCTTGCCTTGGTTTTCGGTAATTTAGCGATTCGAAAGCCACAATTGTCGGGTGGACCACAAATATATGCGAAAGAGCTTTTTAAATCCGGTTCGCAAGCATCCATTTTATCTGGGTTTATGGCAACTTGGGGTTACTGGATTGGGAACCTTGCTGGGAATATAGCGATCGTTACAACCTTTACAGCCTATTTATCAACCTTCTTTCCGATTTTAACAAGTCAAGCAGATTGGTTCACTATCGGTAACTTTACCCTAAAGGTGGGTAATGGGTTAACGTTTATTGTTTGTACCATTTTACTTTGGGGCACACATTTCATTATCCTCCGTGGGTTGGAAGGTGCGGGGAAATTGAACTTTGCAGCAACTGCAGCAAAGGTAGTAGGATTCTTTGCATTTATCATAATTGGTCTTTTTGCTTTTGAAAAAGCCAATATGCTGCCACTTGTAGCCGACAGATTTGATGAAGCTGGACAAGCAATGGGAATGTTAAGTCAAGTAAATAATGCTGCTCTCAATACATTGTGGGCATTTCTCGGAATAGAATCTGCTATTGTGTTTGCATCACGCGCAAAAAAACAGTCAGATGTAAAAAAAGCAACGATTGTCGGTCTGTTTATTGCCCTGACGATTTATATTGGAATTAGTACACTTGTGATGGGAGTGCTGGACCAAAATACACTCATTCAGTCTGAAAAGCCGTTGATTGATGCAATTCAATCTGTTTTAGGCCCCGTGGCCGGTAAGATTTTGGCTGGTATAGGATTAATCAGCTTAATTGGTTCGGCAATCGGCTGGGTCATGTTGAGTGCCGAAGTACCTTATCAGGCAGCAAAGCAGGGAATATTCCTGCCAGCGTTTCTAAAGGAAAACAAAAAAGGACAGCCGTTATTCTCTTTGATTTTGACGAATGGAATTGGACAAATTTTTCTATTTTCTACCGTTTCAAAATCAATATCCGGTGCCTTTGATTTTGTCATTGTGATTGCGACATTGTCCTATTTGGTTCCTTACTTTATCTCAGCCATTTATCAACTGAAATTGGTTATAACAGGTGAAACGTATAAAGGGAATAAATCACGCTATATCGATGGACTAGTAGCCCTTTTAGCGGTAGTCTATTCTGTTTATGTAATCATCGCGGGAACAGCGGATATAAAAACATTTAGCTTAGGTGTCCTGCTGTTAGCAAGCGGAATATTCTTCTATGGACCACTTAAGAAAAAACAAGTAAAAGTTGATTACCAGAAAGTAGCCTAGCATATTTTATTAACCTATCAGGACAATTCCTGATAGGTTTTTTTATTTAATTTTTAAAAATTGACTTACATCAATTAATAATGAGAATCATTATCACTATAATAAGAAAGTAAAACCTACTAAGAAAGATATTACCTAGGCTCTTTTCTAAAAGATTGTTGTTTTTAAATAGTCCATGAACAAATACTGTCTAGGTTGATTGTAGCGGAAGGTGCGAGACTCCTCGAAAATGCTATCGCATTTTCTTCGTGCGTGGGCAAATTCAAGGATGCTAATCAATGTCCTGCGGGAGCAGCGGGACAGGTGAGACCCCACAGGCGCTGGCGCCGAGGAGGCTCACCGCACGCCCCGCGGAAAGCGGGCAACCTGGAGCAAAAATCAACCATTCCAAATACTTGTTAAATAGCAACAATGTTTACGAAAACAGCCATTACCTAAAATATCTCATGCTTTAAAAGGAGTTGAAATGAATGTCAGACCTTAACATAAATAAGAATCATCCTGATGAGGAAAACATCCTAAAGGAGAATATCGAAGTATGGGAAGATCTTGTCAATATTAAAAGTTTAGTT
>JAQSXG010000635.1 GCA_029256785.1 Neobacillus sp. | reverse complement strand
AGCAAAGCCCTCTAGACCATTCATCGAGATTAACAAATTCTTAGAGTTAAATTCGATGGCAGTATCATCAATTTCTACGGTAAGTGTCTCACCTTTTAAAATTTTCAACGCAAATGCCATTTGATCCATCTCTGCAATCGCTTTTCTAATGCTAGGTATAAACTTGCCATGCGTTTTTCCTAGCACTGGCGAATTTGGTTTTACAGTATAACTTACATAATCAGCCATGTTAGCATTGACTTCTACGCTCTTTATATTCAATTCTTCCTTGATAATATCGATATAGTAGTCAGGTAAATTCTTCGTACTGAGTAGCATCTTCGAAAGAGGCTGTCTATTTTTAATATTAGCCACATTTCTTGCACTCCGACCAAGACCACAGATTTTGTAAGTCAACTCCATTTCAGTTTCCAACTGCCGATCAACGAGCTTTTCATCATAAACAGGCCATTTGCATAAATGAACACTCTCTGGTTCCTCGGCATTTAGGCGTACGACCAGATTTTGATAAATCTCTTCCGTGATGAATGGTACAAAAGGAGCTGCCACGATCACTAAATTCTTTAACACTGTATGCAAGGTAAGATAAGCATCAATCTTATCCTCTGTCATATCCATAACCCAATATCTCGTTCTATTTCTCCGCACATACCAGTTTGACAATTCCTCAGTGAACTCTTGGATAAGCTCCGCTGCTCCAGTGATATTATATGCAGCCAAATTTTCATCGACTTCATGGATCATCGTATTAAGTTTAGAGATAATCCACTTATCCATGACATGCTTGCTTTCTCTCTGTTGATACTTCGTCGGATCAAACTGATCAATTTCAGCATACAGGACATAGAAAGAGTATACATTCCATAAGGTATTCAAAAATTTACGTTGCACGTCAATTACCGCATCTTCATAAAATCTTGATGGAAGCCAAGGCGCACTGGCGGTATAAAAATACCATCGCAAAGCATCGGCTCCTTGGTTTTCTAGGACTGTAAATGGGCTTAAAACGTTTCCTTTATGTTTTGACATTTTTATGCCGTTTTTATCTAGCACATGCCCCAGAACGATACAGTTTTCAAAGGAACTCTTGTCAAATATAGCTGTAGATATAGCGAGAAGTGTGTAAAACCAGCCTCTCGTTTGATCGACTGCTTCCGATATAAATTGGGCAGGGAAATTTTGTTCAAATAATTCCTTATTCTCAAAAGGAAAATGATATTGCGCAAAAGGCATTGAACCAGAATCGTACCAGCAATCAATAACCTCACTTACTCTTTTCATTTCTTTTGCACAATGAGGACATTGCAATGCTACAGCATCAATATAAGGTTTATGCAGCTCGAGATCCTCTGACACCTTGATGCCCTTTTCTCTCAATTCTGCAATGCTGCCTATGCACTCTCTATTCCCGCATTCGCATTCCCAGATTGGTAGAGGCGTACCCCAGTAGCGTTCCCGGCTCAATCCCCAATCAATGACGTTTCCTAAGAAATTACCAAAGCGTCCTTTCTTGATATTGTCAGGATACCAGTTGATTTTATCATTATTTTTCAGGAGATAATCGCGTAACGAGGACATTTTTACAAACCAAGAATCTCTTGGATAATATAAAAGCGGTGTATCACAACGCCAGCAGAAAGGATAGGAATGCAGATACTTTTCTGTTTTATAGAGAGTCCCATTGTTCTTCATCGTTTCGATGATTTTTTCATCTGCTTTTTTCACAAACATCCCCTGCCAAGGCGTAACTTCTTCCACAAAGTTCCCCTGAACATCCACTAAATTTACCAAAGGCAGGTCATATTTTTGGCCAAGTCGATTGTCATCTTCACCGTAAGCAGGTGCAATATGAACGATCCCTGTACCATCACTAAGCGTTACAAAATCTCCATGCACAACGTAGTACGCTTTTTTCTCAGGCGTAATAAAAGAGAAGATCGGCTCATATTCATGATCCAAAAGTTCTTCCCCTTTAAACTCTCGAACTACTTCATATTCACCTTCAATTTGGTTAAGTAATGCTTTGGCAAGGATTAAATGCTCTTCCTGATTGACGATTTCCACATAATCATATTTGCGATTCACAGCAAGCGCTACATTACTTGGCAACGTCCAAGGGGTTGTCGTCCAAACCAAAATAGAAACATTTTTGCCCTTCAGTTTGAATTTCACATAAGCAGAGCTATCCTTAACATCCTTATATCCTTGGGCAACTTCATGCGAAGACAGCGCTGTCCCACATCGCGGGCAATATGGAACAATTTTATGTCCCTTGTATAACAATTCTTTATCCCAAAGTTGTTTCAAAGACCACCATACCGATTCAATATATTCATTTTCATAGGTAACATAAGGCTTCTCCATATCAATCCAATAGCCCACTCGCTCGGACATATCTTTCCACTGGGTTGCATAGGTAAATACGCTATCTTTACATTTCTTGATAAACTTTTCCACACCATATTCTTCGATTTGTGGCTTGCCGGATATACCAAGATTTTTTTCCACCTCAAGCTCAACTGGGAGGCCATGCGTGTCCCAACCTGCCTTACGTAAAACTTTATAGCCCTTCATTACTTTATAACGCGGGATAAGATCCTTAATGACGCGAGTAACGACATGACCAATATGAGGTACACCATTCGCTGTTGGTGGGCCATCATAAAAGGTAAAATATTCGCCTTCCTCATTCATCTGAAAATTTTTGTTTATAATGTCTTTTTCTTCCCATAACGCAAGAACAGATTTTTCCATCTGCACAAAATTGGTTTTGGAATCGACTTTTTTATACACGCTAAAAACTCCTTTTCTTCTATTTATTATGCTCAATAAAATACAAAAAGCTTCGCCCTTTTCAGGACGAAGCTTCTACTTCGTTATACCACCTAATCATGCATTCAGGTACTAACATACCTTATCCTTTAACGCAGGAATACGAATTGACTTACTCCACTTTCAGCCATCAGCTCTCA
>JAQSXG010000634.1 GCA_029256785.1 Neobacillus sp. | reverse complement strand
GGTAAATAATTTTCAAAAAAAAACTTGTGGGTATGTATTACTACCAATAGTCATGCTATAATTGGTTCAATAGGACTACATTTTGAATTAGGAAGTGACAACCATGAGCATTTTGATGGTAGCTAACTGTCCCGGTTGCGGTAAAGTCTTTCAAAAAAACCTGCGTAATCTTTGCTATGACTGCGTCAATATTTTACAGGCTGAGTATGACACCTGCGACCGTTATTTACGTGCCAATCGCAAATCTACTACCGAACAATTGAGCATGGCGACTGGCGTTTCCGCGAAACAAATCATTATTTGGATTAAAGACAGACGCTTGCCTGTAACCGACTATCCCAACTTAACATACCCTTGCAATAGCTGCAGTGAACCGATCAGGCAACAAGAGATGTGTTACTCTTGCCGTAGTCGATTAACCAAGGATATTCGCGAAATGCAGGAAAAAGAAGCTAAACTCGTACATAATAGTTTTGCTTATAAAAATCGTGTGAACCGATACTAATCGCATACATCATTCCCTTCCCCTTTTGAGGTGAAGGTTTTTTTTGATTTTTTGTGTAAATGTGATAAAATGTCAAAGTTAGCGGAGTACCTGCGAAATTGTCACAAACTTTTCACTGGAACCATCCAAAAGGCAATAGGTAAAATGCTGTTCATTAGGTACAATGTTAGTAGGAATCCAGTTCGCGTAAGTTTTGCTGCGAAAAATGCATAGGGGGATTTACAATGTCAAAGTGGATCATGTTTAGTTTTGTAATCGTAGCCTGTTTATTAGGCGTAGGTGTGTTGTTCCAGGAAATTTCAGGTCGTCAAGCTGAAATGGCAACTCACGCACAAGCCGGTCCTCAATTGAAATTTATTGCATCGAACTTTCAATTTGATCAAGCAGAATATACAGTGAAAGCTGGCGAAAAGGTCACTGTTTCCTTGTTGAATAAAGAAGGGCTTCATGCACTGGAGATTGTGGGTCTGGGCGTGAAATTGGACGGTACGACCAAATCAGCTGAGGTAACCTTTGATAAACCAGGCAGATATGAAGTACATTGCACCTTGCCTTGCGGTACGGGCCATGCGACTATGAAATCAATTGTGATCGTAGCATAATTGATTAAAGGGGTTATCCCTGAAGAACCTTCAATCCACTATAAAAGTGGAACTGAAGGTTCTTTTTTATTCCAATTATGACGTATAAGTGGAGACTTGATTCTATTTAGTCCAATTTTTATGTTTCCGGTACTGAGTAGGGCTCATTTTTATTTTTTGCTTGAAAAAATGCGAAAAATGAGAGGTATCATAAAAGCCAAGATGCAGAGAAATATTCTCGATACTATAATTGGAATTGCTCAAAAGCGAGCACGCTTTGTTAATTCGTAGCTGGTTGTATAGCTCAATAACGCCACTGCCGAACTCTCTCTTCACGAGCCTTTCCAGATGGGATTGGCTGATGGAAAGCTCCTTGGATACATCGCTAAGTGAAATCCTTTGGTCCAAATTTTTATTTAAAAAGGTAAGCAGCTTGTTTTTGAAATCGATATCGGTACCGTTTATAGCATTCTCCATGCAAGAAACCATCACACCGTCTAGGAAATTAGCTATTTTTACTTTGGAGAGCTTGGTCAGTTCTCGGCATTCCTTCTCGAATGAAGGGAGTACCTCAAGCAAATGGCTGTAGTCCATCACAATGAAATCCTGTATATAAATATCCAGCAGCGCTATAATCCCTTTGGAATCCTTGTGGGTTTGTAGATTGGCTCCAAGCTGGTAGTACCCTGTTTCGGATCGCAATGAATGTGGATGAAAAGGTGGAGTAATGCATATATGGCCTCTTTTGAGGGAATATTCTTCACCATTAACCTTAAATAAAAGAATACCTTCAATGACATAAATAATCTGGTAATAGGGATGATGGTGCTCCGCCATGCCCCAATTTTCCCTTCTATGGTAAAAATTAACATCTACATAAGGCTCCGAAATATCCGATACTAAGAAGCTCTCATCTTTTTCCATATCTATAGATCAACCTCCACATAAAAGAAGAATATGAACGAAATATACAAAAAGTTGGTTTGATTGTCAATGGATTGATTGATTTATAAGCCTTATAATCAAGTTATTCAGACATGCCGATAAACAATAGTATTGGCGAGAATATACAACATATTAAGGATTAATGAAGTAAGGAGGGGGATACTAAGTTAAGTAATGTGATTTTCGGCCTTTATGTAAACGCTATCTATTTTACTTTGAGCAAGAGATCACAAAACCACAACATTTTATTAAACTAAGGGGGAACGAATATGTCTACCAAAAAGTTTGCAATGTTGATCGTCACTCTATTATTCACTACTACAACTGTATTAGCAGGCTGCTCTGATTCGAATACAGCTGCTCCTAATGCTCCTGCTGCACCAACGAAGCCAGCAGATAATGCAGCAACACCACAAGCAGGCGCCCAAATTTCGGATAAACCTTTAACGGTTACCGGTTGGACAGATTTTATTCCTGCAACCGGTTCCAATGGAGTAACCAGCTATGCTGACCAAATTTTATGGAAAGAAATCACAAAAAGAACGAACATTACTGTGAAATGGGAAACGACAGCTGCACCGGGTGGCGATGATTTCAAGCAACAGTTGGGATTGATCATGGCTTCGGGTAAAATTCCGGACATCCTGGGGCATATTGATCCTTTGCTAGCCGACCAGTATGGGCGACAAGGTGCACTTCAACCGTTGGAGGATCTAATCAAGAAGCATGCGCCGAATCTTCAGAAAATTTTGGATACGGCACCAGCAGTAAAGGGACAGATCACTTCACCAGATGGGCATATTTATTTCTTTCCAAGGCTTCTACTTGATCCTCGTACGCAAGCGTTTGCAGGCTACATGATCCGTGGAGATTGGTTAGAAAAAGTGGGTATGAAGGCACCCGATACGACTGAGGAATTGTACCAGGTTTTGAAAGCGTTTAAAGAAAA
>JAQSXG010000633.1 GCA_029256785.1 Neobacillus sp. | reverse complement strand
CAATGTTAATTCAGCATCATACAACTACACTTCCCCGCACCCTAACCGTCGGTCTTCTGATTGTCGGCATGATTTCGATTTCGTTCTCTGCTATTTTTGTGAAATGGGTCGATGCTCCGGTCGCGATCTCAGCCATGTATCGCCTATTGCTGACAAACTTACTTATGCTCCCGTTTCTCTTCCGCTACTTACCGGAAATCCGCCGAATCAAGTTAAAGGATTGGTGGCTGTTAGCAGCATCCGGTTTCTTTCTTGGCCTTCATTTCCTGATGTGGATGGGTTCCTTGCTATATACGACAGTCGCTAGTTCAACTGTACTATTAACGTTAGAGCCAATCTTTGTTCTGGTCGGAGCCTTCCTCATCTATAATGAAAAATTAAGCCGTGGCGGTTTTATCGGAATTTCACTGGCCATGCTTGGAACACTATTAATCAGCTGGGGGGATTTCTCACTATCTTCCGAGGCTCTGCAAGGAGATGCCTTATCGATTCTTAGCGCACTTGCGGTTGCAGTACATATGCTGCTAGGGCAGCGTTTGCGATCACGCATCTCTTCATTTGTATATAGCTTCTCCGTATTTGCTTCTGCTGCTATCGTTTTAGCTATCTATAATTTGATCCTTGGTTATTCGTTCATTGGGTATTCTAAAAGTGATTGGCAGCTCTTCCTATTGCTCGCGATAGTTCCAACCGTGTTTGGTCATATGTTATTTAATTGGCTGCTTCGGTATATGAAGGCTTCTACCATTTCGATGTCTGTTTTAGGGGAACCTGTTGGTGCAAGCCTATTGGCTGCATTATTGCTAAGCGAGAAAGTGAGTCCTGTGCAGATGGGCGCAGCTGTTCTCTTATTGGTGGGAGTATGGATCTTTCTTCGTGCGGAGAAACCGGGGAATCACGAAAGTGAAGAGAACTCGAAACTGGAAAACTACTGTGTCGAGTTCAAATCATCGTAAAAATAGCCCCCACCTTGTGACAGGACAGGGACTTCAGACTTAAAGATCACTCTCCATTACGTAATATGCGCCGCTGACTAAGTGGGTACAAATCTATTAATCTAGGATATTTACCTCATTTTCTAAGAGAATAGGTAGTTGTGCGTTTCATGCAACGCGCATAATGCATCTACTAATGTATCCTATGAGAAAGTGGTGAAAGCAGTTGAGAACTCCAAATAAAAAAGCTCTCATGATTAAAAGAGCCCTCCTGATTAGAAAGTTGAGGGCATCTGCCTTAAAAAAGAAAAAGAGAATAAGAATCAGACAGATACTTGACAGATTTCATGTAATCGCGACGAATCTAAATAACATCCCTCGCGAAACAACAGGGTGGACAGCAGCATTAACAAGAGGCGCTACAACTACTACAGCAAATTTTGACGAGTTCGGAGTAGCCCGATTCCCTACTATTGCTACCTTAACAACGGTATCTTTTGTTTTAAGAATAAGGAATGCAGATGGAGACTTGTTAGTTACAAGAAGCGTCCCTGCGGATCTTGAAGTTTTTGTTGCTAGATTTTAATTGAGTCTCGCTCTCTATCTTTTTATCAGGTAGAGAGCTTTTTTATGACATTTTCTTAGTCGGAGGTGTGTGTGTCTAGCTTTATTCTGATCGAGAAATCAATTCTCCTGAAAAACAATTAGCTAATCGTTCAGAAAAAGGTTGTATCATGTTCTGATTCCATTCCGCTCTTCTATTTTTATGAATTTCAATCCAGAGCCTTTTCGTTAGTGGCCAATACGTCAATTCCAATAAGCCTGAGTGATTACCCTGTTTAAGATGATAATGTATGGATCCCTTCATGGTCGATAGTGTTGTCTTCTGAGTAATATTGAGGTTAAATTCTTTAATCACTCTTTCAATTTTATCCAATATCGAATCTTCTTCAAATAACGTCACCATTGTGAGATTGGAATTAATAATTTCATAAGTAATAATGCTTATCATTCCTTAAAAGATAAATTTGAAAACCCATGTTATATAAGGGATTCTCCAAACCCAATGGAATATCCATCAAGATCCATAATGGCGAATTCTCTCATGTTATAACTGGTTGTTCTTAGTTCATAATGTATTGTTGCATTTTTAATAATAAATTCCTGATACAGTTCTTCGACTCCATTAACCATTACAAAAATATCAAGGGCACTTTCCCCATGGGCTGGATAATTGGGTGTGATTTTATCTTTATTATTTGTTTCATGTAAAATCATCGTTAAACCTTGACGTTCAACAAACCCCATTCCATAATCGCACCAAAACCCTAAGTCCTTATAGTAATCTAAAGATTTCTTCCGGTCTGACACAAACAAGATTGAAGAAAAATTCCTGAGTTGAACTTTATTTTTCTCATTAGTTTCCATTAGATATCTATCCTTTTAGTTTTAAGTTTAAAGGAGTTATTGACTTCTTGACTTTACTAATAATTGATCCAATAGGTTTGTTACTTCCCTTGGTGTTTTAAGGATGATTATATTCTTTTCTTCTTCATACTTTATTAGTTTTGCTAGAATACCTGGTCTTTTCTGTTTTCTGAAATTCCATACCCATTTAATGAATTCCCAATCTAATTGCTCGGGACATCCTTCATTCAAATCAGGCCTTGTTCTTCCATGGTATTTAATTCTTCGTTTGATGACTCTAAAAGTAGTTATCCAAGGAGGTAAATCAAAGAAAATAATGGTATCCGCTCTCGTCATTCTAATATCTAATGTTCTACTATAGTTTCCATCAATAATCCATTCATCCTTTTGAATGAGTGCTCTTTGAAAATCATCCCATTCGTGATTAGGAGTTGCAGTCCATCCAGGCTTCCAATAATACGCATCCAAATGGTACATAGGCAATCCTAACACATCAGAGAGTTTACTTGAGAAAGTTGATTTCCCAGAACCCCCAGACCCAATTATCATTATTCTTTTCATTTATTGTTCTCCTGGCTATAAATGGTTATCAATTTAATCATTTGAAGCAACTATCA
>JAQSXG010000632.1 GCA_029256785.1 Neobacillus sp. | reverse complement strand
TGAAGAAATCAAGGTGACGACTACTTCCGCCGATTGGCCTGACTATGTCTTTGAAGAGGGGTATAAACTGAATAGTTTAAAGGATCTGGAGGCTTTCATTAAAGCAAACAAGCATCTGCCAGATATGCCAACGGCAAATGAGGTTGAAGTAAATGGTGTTCAATTGGGAGAAATGGTTAAAAAACTGCTTAAAAATAATGAGGAGCTGACCTTGCATGTCATATCATTACAGAAACAGATTGAAGAACTAAGGAAAAACAGGTAAATGTGTTTTGATATGTTTGCTGTATTAAAAATAAGCAATGTTTGGGAGTTAAATTATCGACGAGTTATTAACTTTTTGACCTTGCTATATAAGGAAAAGAAAGCGCTTGATTGGAAATCTAAAGAAGTTTAACAATCTTTCCATATATAACATTAAAGAGTCAAGTGGTGTAGATCTTCGTAAAAAAATATAAGAAATAAATCGAGTTAACTAAAAATCTATAGAAAAGGTTATAACTATTCTGAAAGTGGGAAAACACTTTTATTGAATTAGAATAAATAGCATTTTTTGAACTGTAAAATGAGAAAAATTATGATCTTAATTGATTGGATATAAGGATAGAAGAATTAATGAAAAAATTCTTTTTATTTAATATCTATTTTCTAGATTTGCTGCCGATAAAATTGAAATAATTTCGTTAGCTTTTATATTGTTGTATTAACCTCGTCTATTTAAATATTTCCTGCCCAAAGGTATAGTTTATAGTTTTTAGGTTGATTTTTTTAAGATAGTAATTTTTACTTCATGTATATGGCTATTTAACTTTTTCAATCGAGTCTTTTAGTGAATCAATTAAAGAAATATTTAAATTAACATGAATAGATTATTAACCTACTTCTCTCTAGCGGGAGTGTTTTTTACCGCCAATTTCGCAAAGGCTCAGGTCGCAGTTTCTACTTCTAATGACATTGGCATTGGTACGGCGTCACCCACATTCCCTCTTCAATTCAGTAAACCGCAGATCCGTTTTACTTCTTTTGGAAACTATGGTGCCGGAACAAATGCATTGCATATCGATATGCAACAGACAGACCCTCGAATCAACAGCGTTAACAAGATCGTTTTTTACAATCTGACAAGCACAGGTCACGTAGATGTAGAAGCAAGATCTTTTATACAAGTTTCAGACGAACGATTAAAGACAAATATTAAGCGCATATCAGCTGTTTCTGAGACTGGACAGTCTGCTTTGGGGAAAATCCTCCAACTAAACGGATATTCTTATGATTGGAAAGGAGGGGTAGCCCAAAGATCTTTAAGCGGGGGAGGAAATAATCATCAGATTGGTTTTCTAGCGCAAGAGGTTGAAAAAATCATCCCTGAGGCTGTTGTTACAGCAGATAGTTCAGGTGTCAAAGCAATGTCTTACAACTATATTATCCCCTACCTGGTCGAAGCGATCAAAGAACAGCAAAAGACGATTGAAGAGCTAAAAGCTCTTGTTGCGAGCAAACAAGGAAGTGGAAATACAGCTGTGTTAACCCCGGTAGTGGGATTAGCAAAGAAAGAAGATTAACCCTAAATAATTTTAGCATAGTTTTTAACTTATTTTAGCAGGATTGTGAAAAGCCTAATTTTACTGACTTGCTCTGAAAAAATATTAATCAAATAATTTTATGAAAATAAATAACTTATTGTTGTATGCGCTGGTTTTATTAGGACTAGCATTAGGGGTTTGGAATCTATTTGGAAAGCGAGACGAGATTGTCTATGTAGATACGGCCAAGTTATTCCAGGAATATTCCGAAGCTATAAAGGTGAATAAAAAACTTGGTGAAGAAGCGAAAAAATATGAAGGTAATATAGATACGCTGATGCACGAAATCCAAGGAGCATTAAAAGATTATGAGAAAACAGGGGCTAAGCTAGATGCTTCTGGTCGAGCCAAACAGGAGCGTCTGATTAATGAAAAACAAACCGATTTACAGCGTTATCAAGCAGTGGTCAAAGAAAAATTGGAGAAACAGCGCAATGAAGAATTCGCAGGAGTAGTGACGACGATCAATGGTTTTTTGAAAGAGTATGGAAAACGTAAAGGATATCGCATGATCCTGATTGCTAATCCTGCAGGCACCATTGCTTATGCCAAAGACGGGACAGATATTACATCGGACATTATTAAAGAACTTAACGCGAAAAAATAGTTAATAATGAAAGTTAAAACCATTGGTTGGAGTGTTCTATTGGGATTTCTGCTTTTTGGCTGCCAACAAAAACTAAAAAATAGTGCAGATCTTTATTCTTATGCTCAAGACCCCTCTCACGGCGTGCTGGATACGAAGGAAAGTAATGGTATCAAAGTCGCTATGGCTTATATTCCAAGTAGATTGATGGTTAGTGATTCAGAAGATTCGATAAAGGGGCGATATCTTTATTTTAGGCTGACCTATCAAATTCATGGCAAGGATATGCTTTCAAGCGTCGATCAGAATTCCTATTCGGTTTTATTCAATCGCTTATCCTTCAAACTCGGCGAATTTTTAAGTGTATCAAGTGCTGGAAAGGACGTGGAAATTGCTGATTTTCAATTTTCGCCTATGTTTGGTACAACAAACAATACAGAAGTGGTCGTTGCACTTGATTCGGATAAATTAAAAGATATAAAAGAGTTTACATTTAAGTTGAAGGACATTGGATTGGGGCTTCCCGAATATGATTTCAAATTTGAAAGGAAATCTTTAGACCGTTTGGAGGATCTTACACAAGAATTAAAAACACAAGATTAACCATTTTAATGAAAAGAAAAAGAAAAATATTTGCACTGTTCTGTCTCAGTGCAATATTATATCATACCTTTAGCCCACTGACGGCGCTGGCATTGACATCAGGGCCAGTTTCACCGGATGCTTCGAGTTTCGAACCAGTAGATACCTCAACGATGGTCAATCCCGTGACCGGAGAGTTGGCCTACAATGTACCATTGATGGAGGTTCC
>JAQSXG010000631.1 GCA_029256785.1 Neobacillus sp. | reverse complement strand
TTATTATATAGAACCACAAAAATAGAAGGATATTCTAGTGATATTGTCTAATTAATAGTACTTATCTATACTTAACTTAGAAGTTAGATACATAACAGGATTAAAACCATTAACTAGGAGGAACGAATATGAAACTTGGCGCATTTTCTGTGAGTTTAACCGTCAAAGACATACATAAATCAAAAGAATTTTATGAAAACCTAGGGTTTCAAACCTTAGGTGGTGACATCACTCAAAATTGGTTAATTTTAAAAAATGAAAATTGCATCATTGGTTTATTCCAAGGTATGTTTGAAAAAAACATCCTTACTTTTAATCCAGGATGGAATGAAAATGCGGAAAATCTAAATTCCTTTACAGATGTTCGTGACCTTCAAAAGCAGCTAAAAGAAAAAGGAATAACTATGCTAATTGAAGCAGATGAATCAACCGAAGGGCTAGCACATTTCATCATAGAAGATCCAGATGGCAATCAGATACTGGTGGACCAACATAGATAATACACGCATCCATTCTTTATCGCACAAATTAATAAACCCCAGATTATGTTATTTCAACAACATGATCTGGGGTTTTGCTCTAGATTTCTACTATTCACTTTGATGCATCAGTTGAATTTTCTATTTAATCTTTTTTTGCTTTATTATTCCTAAGACAATGGGAAGACCTACACTAATAATCACTATCGGTAAAAACCAGATACCAAACCCTTCTCCCCAGTCTATAGAGATGGCAACTGATTCAAATAATATTAAAGCAAAAATAATAAGACAAATATTTTTTAACTGATTAATCATTTTTCGACTGTGTAAATAAAACTGTTCCGCATTAGACTCATCAAACCTCTGAGGATAATTATGAGTTTCGGGAAAATGTTCGATCGTTTGCATCAAGAGAATGATAAATGCACCCATTCCCGGAAGAATTAATAGTTCCCATTTTGACCCCCAACGGTCTACCTCGCCTAAGGCATTATAATGTCCAGGGACTTCTTCTGGAAGATTGCCCCACACAATGATTAAAAAAATGATCGATCCTAGGTAAAATGAATAGCCCATAATATCCCAAATCCATTCGCTTTTTGTTTTCGAAAGTTTTATTTTGGGCCGCTTCCATGAATTTGACAAATAATCACCTCACATACCCTAAAAATGAGTTCCTTTCTACTATTTACGAAATGACATTATAATAAGTTTCATCAAAAAAGGTGCCTTTTATAAGACACCTTTAAAAATACTTATCTACTTATTTGTTTCACTTTGATAGTCTTGCTTTCTCTGCTTAGTTTGATTATTTCCCCGATGATACTTATGGCAATTTCTACGGTTGTTTCTGAGCCGATTTCCAAGCCGATGGGTGAACGAACCAACTCTAATTGTTCTTGTGTGACGCCTTCACTCTTTAATTTTTCAAAGATGGTAATGGTCTTACGTTTGCTGGCAACCATTCCAACATAGGCAATCGGAAATTGAAGTGCTGTTTTTAATACAATATCATCACGATCTTTTGTTACAATCAATACATAAGACTTTTCATTTAGGTTGACTGCAAGCATTGCCTCTCCAATATCTTCGTTTACAAAAATGTTAGTCGCATTTGGAAAACGTTCCTTGGTAGCATAGCCAATGCGATCATCGACCACACAATATGGGTATTCAAGAGAATCCGCAAGTTTTGACAGTGCAAGTGCCAAATGACCGGCTCCTGCCAGCACAAGTTCTGGTCTGCTCGTATAGACTTCAATAAACACCCGTATGGTTCCGCCACAATTCATTTGAATTCCGTCTTTTGCGTGTTTATTTAATTTGTATTCCACGATTTTGGATTTTCCATTTTGGAGGGCCTCTACACTCTCTTTGATGATATAGTATTCAGCTAAGCCTCCTCCGACAGTGCCTTCAATCGTTCCATCACGGTGAACAATCATTTTTCCAACATGCCTGGGAGTTGAGCCCCTTGATTCAATAATCATTGCTAGTGCAAAGGTTTCGTTAAGACGTGTCAGCAACCCCACTTTTTCCATTATTAGCATGAATAGAGCCCCCTTTTTAAGAACATTAATACGATTGTTTTGGTTTCAGACTAAGAAAATAGCGTAATAGATTCAAGGCGACTGTTTTTCTATATACGGCTGTGGAGCGCTGATCGTCAATGGGCTTAATCCTCTTCTCAAAGGCTGACACAACCTGAGTAATGTCTGCAGCTGCTAATGGAATCGTTTTTCCATACAGCATTTTCTCAATATCAAGAGAACGAACCATGGTTGGTCCGACTGCCCCGAAGGCAAAGCGAACATCCTCAATGCGATCACCATTGGTCTTGATAAAGCCCGCAAACGATACTTTGGCAATGGCATCTGCATTGCGATTACCAACTTTCTCAAAAACAACCTGCGTACCTTCCTCTAACACTGAAGGCAAAATAATTTCTATTAACATTTCATTCGGCTCGCGTTGAACCTTGCGCACCCCTTGGATAAAATCGCTAATTCCTACAGTACGCTCGCCAGAAACAGAGCGAAGTAAAAGCTTTGCGTTGTACACATATAATAATGGAAGAGTGTCACCAGCCGGAGAAGCGTTGCAAATATTCCCACCCAGTGTCCCTCTGTTACGAATCGCCGGTGCCGCAATCGTTTTGATTGCCTGCTTTAAGGCAACAGGAATAAGCGGTTCTTCGAGTAATTCACTATACGTACAGCAGGCACCAATATGGAGGTCCTTTCCATTTGGGTAAACCCTCTTCAGCTCAGGTAAATGATCAATAAATACCACTGGTCTAGGAATTTTCGGAGGGACTCCCCGGCGACTTTTGTGAAGGACCATGACATCCGTGCCTCCAGCAATAATGGTACAGTTTTCTTGATTCAATTGACTCAATGTCTGGTCCAAACGCTCGAACCGATAGGCTATTATTTCTTCTGCCATAAGCCGTCCCCTTTTTTCGCTGCTAGATCAATTGCATCGACGATCATATTGTAGCCCGTACA
>JAQSXG010000630.1 GCA_029256785.1 Neobacillus sp. | reverse complement strand
ACAATCAGATAACATAGCCCCGAGTGATGCGGATGAGACAAGGTATAATTTAAGTGAGCAACAAAAGATGAGTATGCAAAAAGATACAACCTTAGCCGACACAACGCAACAGGATTCAACACCTTAAAACTATTGTATTGACTGTATACTAACTTCAACCAGAAATATTTACTTAAAACTCCCTGCAATAAAGGGAGTTTTAAGTATTAGGACCGAATCGCTTTGATTAGTCTCTCTTTAGTCATTTTATGGCGACCTTTTATTCCAATTTTTTTTGCTTCTGCAAGTAATTCAGTTTTACTTCTTTCATCCAAATCTGAGCTTTTTCCGCCTTTTTTTCCTGAGTTGGGTGTATTCGCTATACGCGCTGATTTTTCTTTACTGTAGCCTTCGTGACGCAAAGCTTCATATTTTGCATCATCTTTGATTTGTTTGCCATGATTTTTAGTCATATGTTTTTTTTTTAGTATATTTTTTACGAATGATTATAAGCCTTTCTCCTCCACATCCTCCTCCTGATCTGAAGCAGGGTTATAAATGTCCTCTTCTTCATGATCCGGACGCTCTGGATTTTTATCGTTGCCTGGATCCTCATTGGGGATATTATCTCTATCCCGTTGTTCTTCCTCAGTTGGATCGGGGCCTTCTGCACTTTCAGGATAATATTTATCTGGTGTCACTTCTTCTAAGTCAGGAACTCTTGGAGCTCTCCGTATAGGTGCACCGTCATCTGTGCCCGGATTAGTTGGATCTATTTCGTTTAAAAGAATAAGCGCATCCTCAAATGTCATTGGAATCCCGCTACGAAGTTGAATTGTTGTTCTCATGATTCTTTTTAGAGAAGAACAATTGAAAAATTATAATGGTTGTCTTTTTATGAATATGTCAGAGATGATATTGATTCGAATAAGCATATTACTGCATTAATGCAATCGAATAATAAATCAAACGATTGAATGAATCATGTTGTTATTGAATTAACATAATTTATTTAAAAGGAACTATGAGAAAATTTACACTATGTTTATTAGTAGGCGGAATTAGTCTACAAGCAAATGCACAGAAGATTGAAACTACGCCGCAAATGACGTCTGATGTTGGGATAGAACCAATTCGTCAAGGAAATTGGTTAGTAGGTGGGTCAATCGGCAGTCTCGGATATAGTTTTGAGGGAAAATCATTTAATGCTGCATTGCAGCCCCGGGCGGGTTACTTTGTCTCCGACGGATTAGCAATAGGTGCTCAAGCTAATCTTGGGTTGCGTACAGAAAAGGATGCGGACAACGAGTGGACGTATGGGATAGCACCCTTTGTGCGTTACTATTTTCCCAATGCTGGATCATCAACAGGTCGGCTTTTTGGACAAGGTGATATCGGTATTTCCGGTAGCTCCGTTGGAAAAAACGCCGCCTTGGCTCTAGGAGCGAATATTGGCTATGCTCATTTTATCACGAAAACAGTGGCTTTAGAAGCAACTTTTGGTTATAACTATAGTAAGGCGAGTATCAACACTGGCAGCGGCGCCAGTGGTCTGGGGATTGGAGTTGGCTTCCAGATCTATCTGCCTGGAAGGAAATAAGATCTACAACAGCTAACGTTTACAAAGAAGTTTTCTGCCAAAGTGGTGAAAATTTCTTTGTTTATTAAAGGTACTTTATCTGAGGGAATAGTTATATCAAGCTGATTTTGCTTCGCAACGTATAAATACCTGCCCTAAAGATTAAACACTTGTTTTACTGTTAGGGCTTAGATTTTGTAAACATTTATTCTTTAGCAACTGTTCTAAAGTTGAAAAGGATTATAAGACAATGAGAACAAAAGATATAGGGTTGATTCTTAAAGATCGGATGGGTAGATGGTCTTCTTACACTATTCCATTGCTGAAGGAGTGTCATTTAAAAGATAAAATTGTCAGGAGTAATGAACTCGAAGGTATATTCGTCATTGGGAACATTGCTACAGGCCTGTACATTTTTTCCCTCTATAAAAACCGCTTTATTGATTTAATGGGTAAGAATATTGGGATGGAAGAAATTTGTGATCATTTTGATGAGTATAAAGAAACTTTAATATAATACATCAATTCATTTTTAACTAAAGGAAGGAATATTATGGCTAATTTAACATGGAAAGGACGTTGGAACGAATTAAAAGGTAAAGTCAAGCAACAATATGCTGACTTAACCGATGATGATTTGTTATATGCCGAGGGGAAGGAAGACGAGTTGTTGGGTAAATTGCAACAAAAAACTGGAAAGACGAAGGAAGAAGTGGAAGATTGGTTAGATAAAATGTAGAAGTTAAATTAAATTTTAAACTTACATATGAGAAAGAATGCTGTCAATATTTTATTGACAGCATTTTTATTTTATAGGGAGAATATTGGTTTATCTAGTTTTATAGCGAGTCGATAAACGGCATTCATTAATCCTACATGGCTATAGGCCTGAGGAAAATTACCCCATTGGCTTCCGTTATCTTCAGTGACATCTTCACTAAATAAACCTAGATGGTTACTATAGGTAAGTAACCTTTCCAATATTTCTTTTGCCTCTTCAACTCTTCCTACACAGGCCAAGGCTTCTACATACCAGAATGCACAGACTAAAAAAGTTGCTTTTGGTTTTCCGAAATCATCTTGATGTTTGTAGCGATAAAAAAGCCCATTTTCACCTTTCAATTCTTTTTCCAACACCTCCAAATGTTGCCGAGCGCGGTCTGATTTGGGGTCCAAATAATCCATCACGATCAATTGTAAGGTGCTAGCATCTAAATTTTGGCTTTCCAATGCATTTTGATATACTTTTCTTTCGTTGTCATAACAGGCTTCAATATACGCAGCTGCCTTTTCAAGTAAAACAGTTGCTCGTTGTTCCATATCTTGATAACCGTTTTGGCGGGCAATAAGTAAAGCGGCTTTGCAACCGACCCATTGAAAGAGATTGGAATAACAATGGAGATTGGCAAAATTTCGGAACTCCCAAATACCAGCAT
>JAQSXG010000629.1 GCA_029256785.1 Neobacillus sp. | reverse complement strand
CTCGTTTGTCTAAAAATGTTCGCTTGAACAATAATGGTAATAGGGATAAAGTAGAAGAGAATGCAAGGAAAAGTAGGTGGAAAAATTGGATAAACGATATTTTACAATAGGTATGGCCGGACATATTGACCATGGGAAAACCTCATTAACAAAAGCATTAACCAATGTTGATACGGACCGTTTAAAAGAAGAAAAAGAACGGCAAATCTCGATTGAACTCGGATTTGCTCCATTATATGAAGATCAAGAAATACAAATTTCAGTTATTGATGTACCAGGACATGAACGTTTTATTCGACAAATGATTGCAGGTGTTGCTGGGATTGATTTGGTGGTACTTGTTGTAGCTGCTGATGAAGGTGTGATGCCGCAAACAAGAGAGCACCTTGATATTCTTAAATTTTTAGGTGTCAAAAATGGAATTATTGCCATTACAAAGATTGACCGGGTCGATGAGGAATTTACAGAACTTGTGAAAGATGAAATTTTAGAAGAATTAGCCGGGTCTGTCTTTGAGGACTCGCCATTTGTACTCGTTGATAGTTTGTCAAAAAAAGGTATTGAAGAAATGAAGGAATTAATTATCCATACACTTAAAGAGCGTGAAATGCGTGATGCAAAAGGTGCCTTTCGCCTTCCTATAGATCAGGTCTTCACGGTAAAAGGGCAGGGGACAGTAGTTCGCGGAACCGTTTATGAGGGATCCGTTGAAGAGGGACAAGTCTTAACAATTATGCCAAAGGGTCTGGAAGTAAAAGCGCGACAGCTTCAAGTGCATCATAAACCGGCACAAAAGGCCTATGCTGGACAGCGGACTGCAATAAACCTATCGAATGTTTCGAAAGAAGATCTCGAACGTGGGGATGTGCTCGTTTCCTCTGAGCATTTCAATGTCACGAAAACTTTAGATGTTGCGATTAGGGTAGTAGAAGATCTTGATCATCTCGTTAAACAAAGGATGCCTGTCAAGTTGCATATTGGTACGGCTGAAGTGATGGGACGCATTGTTTTCTTTGATCGTAATGAGCTTAAGGAAGAAAATGGAGAAATCCTCTGTCAGCTTCGCTTAGAGGAAGAGATTTTGACAAAACGCGGTGACCGTTTTATTCTCCGTCGCCCAAGTCCACAAGAAACAATTGGCGGTGGCTGGGTAATTGATCCAAGAGGAAACAAATATCGTTTTGGTAATCAAACAATAGATGAACTGGAGAAAAAACGGGTTGGTTCTCCAAAGGAACGAATTACCGCTGCACTATATGAAGCTAAAAGTTTACCACTAAATGAGTTAATTAAACGGACTGCATTGGATGAAGAGACACTAACTGAATTTTTAGAGGATAGTGAGTTTGTTTTATATAATGGGAAAGAATATACCCTTCAAATGTTGATAAACTCGATTGAGGAAGACATTTATGATCGTCTCCAGGAGTTCCATCTCGAGTACTCAATGAAAACAGGGGTTAATAAGGCCGTTCTTTTGCAAAATATGGTGAAGAGGTTCCCGAAAACCTTGCTTGATTTTGTTGTTGAGAATGGTATTTCAAATGGTGTGTTTATTCGAAAGGAACAATTTGTTTCACTAGCAAGCTTTGTCCCGCATGTACCAAAAAGCTGGCAAAAGCGGACAGAGAATATGCTGGAGGATTTGAGGAAGGATGGGCGAAAGGTTCGTTATTATAAGGAATATTTTGCAGCATCCGGAATTCCTGATAGTTTAGAGCCTGATTTAAGACGCTACCTTGAAGATCAGGGCTTAGTCGTCCATTTAGATGAACAGTTTGCATATCATGGTGAGGTATTTAATGATGCAGTTTCTAAGCTGCGCTCGGGTACAGGGGGAGAATTTGAGGTGGGAGACGCCAAAGACATCCTTGATCTGTCTCGTAAATATATGATTCCATTTTTAGAAAGATTGGATTCTAAAGGATTAACTAAACGAGTTGAAAATAAGCGAGTCTGGAAATAATCTAAAAAACCTCAGTCCAAAGTATGGATTGAGGTTTTTTAAAAGAAATTTTTAAATGTATAGACATTTAAACATAAACGTCTATAATATTACTTATTAGTAAAGGGAATAATCCCCATCAAGTAGGATCAGTAGGAATCAGCTTAAAGCTATGTAATGGATGAAAGTGGTGTAGAAAGTGGTTAAATATGAACAGATTTCAAATGAGATGCGGAAACGGTTATTGGATGGCTTTTATTCCACCGATCAGCCAATTCCTGATGAAATTACGCTAGCAAATCAATTTAATTGTAGCCGAATGACTATGAAAAAAGCCCTTGATATCCTTGTATTGGAAGGATTCCTATACAGGAAACGTGGGCACGGGACATTTATTGTAAGAACAGCTATTCAAACAAATAAAGTCAATGTTATAAGCAAGGATTCATTAGGTCTATCGCATTTACTTAAGGGGAAAGGGAAAATTCCAGCTAGTAAAATAATAAAGTTTAATGTGGAGTTTCCTACAGAAGAAATTGCTGCTCATCTCTCAATTGAAATGGACACTCCTATTTACGACATTATTCGTTTAAGAATCGTTGATAATGAGCCTTATGTAATTGAACATACGTATATACCCACAACAATCATTCAAGGTATAAGTGAAAAGGTCTTGTCTTCCTCTGTTTATTCACATATTAAAGATAATCTTGGATTGACAATTGCCGGCTCCCATCGAAAAATAAGAGCTTGTAAGCCGAATGAACTAGATCAAGAATATTTAGGTTGCTTGCAAAATGACCCAATCCTCGAAGTAGAGCAGGTCTGCTACTTAAACAACGGAGTACCTTTTGAATATTCATTTTCAAGACACCGTTACGATAAATTTGAATTTACAACCGTTAATATCAGGCGGTAATAGTTTTATAAAGGAGGGGCTATTTAGTGGATAATGGACTACTGAAAAAGGGCATAAAGATTGTAACTATTGGTGGCGGATCTAGCTATACTCCAGAATTAGTAGAAGGATTTATTAATAGGTACCTTGAACTG
>JAQSXG010000628.1 GCA_029256785.1 Neobacillus sp. | reverse complement strand
CGAAGGCTCGCTCCCCGCTGACTGTTAAGGACCAATTTCCAACTGAGAAGAGTGATTGGTTGTGGACAACATCCTTCAAGTAAACAGGAATTAGTAAATCTAGCTGCATAAACGTTTGTCCGGCCAAAACTCCAGCAATAATAAAGAGAAGAAAGGTCTTATCCTTAAAGATTAATGTGTAATCCTTTAGCTGATTTTGTAAAAAGTAATACCATTTTCTATCAGCCAGAAGGGTATCTTCTTTTTGAACCGGCGCTGTTTCCCTTGTCCATTTTGCTAGGATAAAGCCTACTAAAATACATGCAAAACCTGCAAACAATAGAAGCTGAAAACGATAGTTAACATAAAAAATTGCTCCCAATATTGGACCTGCCACGACCGCGACATTGATTGAAGTATAGAAGATTGCGAACACATTACTCCGGTCCTCTTCTTTTACGACATCAGCTACCATTGCTTGGCTAGCTGGCCAGTAAGATGAGCCAAATACCCCAGCAAACGCAAAGGCAATAAACCCTATCCATGGTGATTGTAGCCATGGAGAACTTGCTGCAGCAAATACTAAAAAAGAAAGTCCTTGTCCAATTGCAGAAAGGACCATCATTCGTTTTCGTCCAAATCGATCGGCACAATATCCGCCCATTAAGTTCGCAATAACAGAAAATATCTGCGAAAATACTAATAAAAATCCAGCCTTACTCTTACCAAATTCTTCAGCGAAATAGATGGTTAAGAAGGGGAAAAACATCCAAAACGTAATATTTATTAAGGCTTCGCTAAACAAGCGAACCTTTAAGTTTGAATCCCAATCTCTAATTCTCATGATGTTTCTCCATTTCTTAAAATTTCTAATTTTCCATCATTCATCATACTATCTCACTTCAAATTTGTACAAGAAAAAATTTGAGTGTTGAAACTAGAAAAATAAAAAACCGCACGAGATTTCATTTAACGAAATCTCGTGCGGTTTTTAATCCTGATCCTTTAGAGCTTGCTTCAGTAAATCACCCAGACTTGTACCAAAATCTTCTTTTTGAGTGTATTTCTGTACTAGCTTCTGCGCCTCTTTCTTATTTACAGCTTTCTTTTTATCCTCAGCTTTTTCAACTACATTACAACGTCGGCATTGGAAATAAAGACCTGCTTTACCTTCATGCATCTCCATTTTTTTATGACACTGAGGACAGCGACGGTTGGAAAGCTTGGGATCTTTCCGTTTGCGATAAGAACAGTCCAAGCTTGAGCATACAAGAATTTTTCCATCCTTTGTGTTTCTTTCCTTCAAAAAGGAATTACATTCAGGACATTTGGAACCTGTTAAGTTATGTGCTCGATAGGATAGGTCGCTTGCTTTTATCTCAGAAACAAATTGCTCCGTTTGACGGCGGATTTTTTGTGAAAAAGCTTTTGGATCAGCCTTTCCTTTCGAGATTTGTTCAAGTTCCTTTTCCCATTTTGCAGTCAATTCAGGGGACTTTAATTCATCATTAACCAGTTCAATTAGCTGTTTTCCCTTTTTGGTTGAATGAAAACGACCGTTTTGTCGTTCGACTACTTCGGTCTCCACCAATCTTTCAATAATTTCAGCCCGTGTTGCTGGTGTACCAAGCCCGAACTTTTCCATTTGCCCGAGTATATCAGCTTCAGAGTAGCGCTGTGGTGGTTCTGTCCATTTTTGGTTTATGTTTACGTTCTTTACGGTAAATGATTGTCCACGAGTAATTTTACCCAAACTTTCTCCGGATTTGACTGCTTCCTCCTTACCCAGAACTTTCTTGAAACCTAAATCGACTACAATCGTTTCTCTAGCCGTAAATGTTTCACCTTCTGCTTTGATCGTTGCGTGAATGGTTTCATATTCATAAGCAGGCAGGAATAAGGAAAGGAATCGTCTTGCAATGAGATCATAAATTTTCCGTTCATCATTATCCAGCACACTTAGGTTAACTCGTTGCTCGGTGGGGATAATCGCATGATGGTCGGTTACTTTCTCATTATTGAAGACTCGTTTTGCTAAAACAGTACCTTTCTTTGCAAGTAATGGTCTCACTTCCTCATTATATCCTGAAGCCATCCCTTGAAGGCGATCAATCATCGTGTTAATCATATCTGTGGTTAAATAACGAGAATCGGTTCTTGGGTAGGTGACGATTTTATATTGCTCATATAAACGTTGCAGTACATTTAAGGTCTTTTTAGCAGGAAATCCAAATCGTTTATTCGCGTCACGTTGGAGCTCGGTTAAATCATAAGGCATCGGTTGTGGTTCTGACTTCCTCTTTCGTTCTACTTTTTCTATAACAGCTGTTGCCGCTGTTACTTTTTTAAGGATTTTATCACTTTCTTCTTTATTAAAGAGGCGCTTCTCATTGCCTCGTTCCCATTCAGTGGATAGCGGGCCAATATCTGCATGAATGGTCCAATACTCCTGCGGTACAAATTTTTGTATTTCCTTCTCACGATTAAGAACCATCGCTAGAGTCGGAGTCTGTACCCTACCTGCTGATAGTGGATCCTTATATTTTGTTGTTAACGCCCTGGTAACATTCAGTCCAATTAACCAATCTGCTTCTGCACGACAAACAGCTGAATGGTAAAGAGCATCAAATTGTTTTCCAGGCTTTAATTGTTTAAAACCATCTTTTATTGCCTTATCGGTTTGCGATGATATCCACAATCTTTTTAATGGTTTATTCCAATGAATTTTATCGAGAATCCACCTGGCAACAAGTTCTCCCTCACGCCCAGCATCTGTTGCAATTATACATTCATTAATGTCTTTTCTTTTCGCTAGCGTTTCAATTGCACGAAACTGATGGCTTGTTTGTTTCATGACCTTTAAGCCCATTTTCGGAGGGATAATTGGCAAATCCTCCAAAGTCCAGGTTTTATACTTTGTGTCATAATGTTCAGGCATTTTTAACTCAATTAAATGGCCAAGTGCCCAGGTGACAACATATTGATTACCTTCCATATAACTTTTATGTTTTTGATTGCA
>JAQSXG010000058.1 GCA_029256785.1 Neobacillus sp. | reverse complement strand
CACACCCGTTCCCATACCGAACACGGAAGTTAAGCTTCTCAGCGCCGATGGTAGTTGGGGCAGGCGCCCCTGTGAGAGTAGGACGTTGCCAGGCTGTTTTATTTTAAAAATATGTACATACTTTATAGCATTTATGTTATACTAGATAAGTACAAAAGTTACATTTTTATTGTCGCGGGGTGGAGCAGTCCGGTAGCTCGTCGGGCTCATAACCCGAAGGTCGCAGGTTCAAATCCTGTCCCCGCAATTGGTCTGGTAGTTCAGTTGGTTAGAATGCCTGCCTGTCACGCAGGAGGTCGCGGGTTCGAGTCCCGTCCAGACCGTTATTATCTTGAAAGAAAAACGAAACTTAGTTTCGTTTTTTTTATGCCCTTTTTGCTCTATAGGTAGAAATCGTGTAAAATACATATTAAATAGGCATCCTTAGGAGATTTCCTAAGGATTTTTTGTTCGCTTTTTAGGTAGAATGTAGGTAATGATGAATAGGCAAGCTATGTTATAGTAAAAAGGTGATTAGATGAATAAATTTGAGATAATAACCGTAGATCACGATGAAACTTCACGATTTGCTGAAAAACTGGCTACATATTTACATCCAGGTGATGTGATAGCACTTGAAGGGGATCTAGGTGCAGGCAAGACGACCTTCACAAAAGGTCTGGCGAAAGGGTTAGAAATAAAGAAAACTGTGAATAGCCCTACCTTTACGATAATTTAGGAATATAAAGGTACATTACCTTTGTATCATATGGATGTGTATCGTGTGGCAGATGGCTTTGAAGATTTAGGATTTGATGAGTACTTTGAAGGTGATGGAGTCACTGTAGTGGAATGGGCTCATTTAATTGAAGAGCAGCTACCACTGGAGTTACTAACGATTTACTTGTATCACGAAGAATTAGAAAAGAGAAAAATGGTATTCGTTCCAAGAGGAAAGCGATATGAGCAACTATGTAAGGAGATTTTTTCATGACAATCTTAGCGATTGATACTTCTAATTATTCTTTAGGAGTTGCGCTTCTAGAAGAAAATATGGTGCTCGGTGAGTACATAACTAATTTAAAAAAGAATCATTCTGTCCGGATTATGCCAGCGATACAAACATTAATGAAGGATTGTGACCGAGTTCCTAGCGATATAACAAAAATTGTTGTTGCAAAAGGACCTGGTTCCTATACGGGTGTTAGAATAGGTGTCACAATTGCTAAAACAATGGCATGGTCATTAAAAATTCCACTTGTTGGTGTGTCAAGCCTTGAGATACTTGCTGCAGGTACAGGGCGTTACTTTGACGGCTTTGTCTCACCGCTCTTTGATGCACGGAGAGGACAAGTATACACAGGCTTGTATGCCTATCAGAATGGGAAGTTTACTGTTGTTAAAGAAGACCGTTTAGTCATGTTAGCTGACTGGGCAGAGAGCCTTAAGGAGGTTAGCAAGCCAGTTCTATTTGTTGGGAATGATTTACCACTACATCAAGCAACGATCGAAGCTAGTCTGGGTTCGCAAGCTTTTTTTGCAGCTAGTACAGAGCAAAATCCACGACCTTCTGAACTCGCTCTTTTAGGTAAGGATAAACTTGATGAAGACTTACACTCCTTTGTTCCTAATTATATTCGTTTAGCCGAAGCTGAGGCGAAGTGGTTAGAAGTAAATAAGGGAAATTTGAATGGATAGGAATAAAGAGATATGGTAGATTCTTTTGTATTTCGATCGATGCAGGAAGAGGACATTGAACAAATTTTAGAAGTTGAACATGCTTCTTTTTCGACACCATGGAGTCGTGAAGCGTTTTATAATGAAATTAATAATAATAAATTTGCTGTTTACATTGTCCTTGAAGAAGATAAGAAAATTGTCGGTTATTGTGGGGCGTGGATTGTCATTGATGAGGCGCATATTACAAATATAGCGATTCTGCCTGAATACAGAGGGAGAAAGCTTGGAGAAGCGTTGTTACAGAAAATGATGGATATAGCCGAAGAAATGGGGACAAAGAGCATGACACTTGAAGTGCGTTTGTCAAATCATATAGCACAAACTTTATACCGCAAACTTGGTTTTCAAGATGGCGGGATTCGTAAAAAATATTATTCGGATAATCAAGAAGATGCTTTAGTGATGTGGGTGAACTTATGAAAAAAGATCAGTGGATTATGGGAATAGAAACAAGTTGTGACGAGACGGCAGTTGCTATTATTAAAAATGGCAGGGAGATTGCATCCAATGTCATTGCCTCACAAATTGAAAGCCATAAGCGATTTGGTGGCGTTGTTCCTGAAATCGCCTCTCGTCATCATGTTGAACAAATTACAATTGTTATTGAAGAGGCCATGAACCAGGCGAATCTATCTTTTGATGAGCTAGATGCGATAGCTGTAACTGCGGGTCCAGGTCTTGTTGGAGCACTATTAATAGGGGTAAATGCAGCGAAGGCATTGGCCTTTTCACATAATCTTCCACTCGTTCCAGTCCATCATATAGCAGGTCATATTTATGCCAATAGATTGGTGACAGAGTTTACGTTTCCCCTGCTAGCCTTAGTTGTTTCGGGTGGACATACTGAACTAGTCTATATGAAGGAACATGGTCATTTTGAAGTTATTGGAGAGACGAGAGATGATGCAGCTGGAGAAGCATATGATAAGGTAGCAAGAACACTAAATATGCCTTATCCGGGTGGACCACATATAGATCGCTTAGCGCAAAATGGTAGTGCGACTCTTGATTTGCCAAGAGCTTGGCTAGAGGAAGGTTCATATGATTTCAGTTTTAGCGGATTGAAATCTGCTGTCATCAATCGGGTCCATAATGCGGAGCAACGTGGAGAGGTCATAGCACCGGAGGATCTTGCCGCAAGCTTTCAAGAAAGTGTTATTGAAGTGTTGGTGAAAAAGACCGAAAGAGCAGTTGTTGAATACAAGGTGAATCAAGTGCTGTTGGCGGGTGGAGTAGCTGCTAATAAAGGGCTTAGAAGAGCACTGGAAAGCTCCTTTGCGGAGAAGCCTGAGATCGAGTTAGTCATTCCTCCGTTAGCATTATGTACCGATAATGCCGCAATGATTGCTGCAGCTGGTAGTATTATGTATGAAAAAGGTGTGAGGGCAGATTTATCTTTAAATGCAAACCCTGGATTAGCTATTGAATTATATAATGAGTAAGGCTCTTTTCTCAAACTTTGTTGATTTTTTGATCAGAATATTATTATTTAGGCATATTTACAACAATAAAAAGCTAATTTCTTTAGAGAAAAGAGCTTGCAATCTTTATTCGAAGTGCAAAATAGAGATTTTAACGTAAAAACCGGCTTTAGGGTTTTTTCAACAATCTTTTTGAAAACTGACAGGAGTAAAAACGTCCTACTGAATAAGTAGGGCTTTTTTTGTGGATAGATTTTTAAAAATAAATTCCCCTTTTTTCAGTATTGTGGATAAGCGACATATATTCTGTTGATAATGTGGATAAGTTAACTAAATTTTGTGGATGATGTGGAAAAGTATAAATAAAGTTGGTAACACTAAATTTAATATGTGTATAAGGTTGTGGAAAAGGTTAGTAACGTGCGAATTTCAGCGGTAAATCAGTAGTTTTATCGGGGAATTTGTCGTAATTTGTAGAATAATAGAAGGATTTGTTGATAACAGCTAATAAAATGTAGAAACCTATTGTTATGATTAGCTAGGTACCCTAGAAGCTTAAAGAATATAGTAAGAATAATATTGAATGGAAAAAGTGGGGTGGATACATTATGAAAAAAAGGTTTTTGTTAGTGATTGCTATCATGTCCTTGTTGGGGTTTACCGCTTGTAACCAAGAATCTATTAAACCAGATGTTGATAAACCAATTGTGGAACCAGAGCCGGAGCCGGCAAAGGTATATCAAAATGAGGCCTTCCAACAAGTTGTTATTTCAGATACAGAGGCTAGCTATGTTGTAAAGGGAAAGGCGAGAGTGTTTGAAGGTGTCTTTCAATATGCGGTAGTAGCTGGTGAGGATGTATTATTGCAGGATAATTATCAGACAGATGGTGCGCCTGCATGGGGTGATTTTGAAATAAGCATAGATAAGGGATTCGGAGAAAAAGAAGGGGTAGTAATGGAACTCTTCGTTTATTCGGCTAAGGATGGGGAAAAAGTTGACGTATTAACGATTCCGCTTCCAAACAAATAATACGAAAGGCTTGGAGAGATCCCCAAGCCTTTTTTTCATTCCGCTATTTCAGCCCAATCTTCCATTAACTGTTCTAACTCGCTTTTTGCTTTTTCATTTTTTAGGTTAATCTCTAAAACCTTTTCGTGATCCTGGAAAACTTCTGGCTTACATAGCTCATCCTCATAGTCTTGAATTTGCTCTTCAAGCTCTTCGATGCGTGATTCTATTTCTTCAAGTTTACGTTTGCGTTGACGATCAAGCTTTTTACTTTCCTTGTCCTGATGATAGGAAGTTTTCTCGAGTGTCTCTGATTGTGTCACTTTTTTATTCTGTGCAGCCTCTTCAAGCGCTTTGAGTTCGGCTTGTTCAAGCTTCTTTTCTACATAATAATCATAGTCACCAAGATATTCTGAACTAGAGGTGCTGCTCAGTTATAATACCTTTGTTGCTATTCGATTAATAAAATATCGGTCATGGGACACAAACAAAATGGTCCCAGGGTAATCTACTAATGCATTTTCAAGAACCTCTTTACTATCAAGGTCTAGGTGGTTTGTAGGCTCGTCCAAAATTAGTACATTTGCCTTCTCAAGCATCAGTTTAGCGAGGGCAAGCCGAGCCTTCTCACCACCGCTTAATGTTGAAACGATTTTTAAGACATCGTCACCTGAAAAAAGAAAGTTACCTAATACCGTTCTAATTTCCTTTTCACTTATAAGTGGATACTCATCCCAAAGTTCATTCAATACACGTTTGTTGGAAGTCAACTCCGCTTGTTCTTGGTCATAATAACCAATAGTGAGATTGGCACCGTAATGAATCGTACCTGCTAAGGCAGGCAACTTTTTAATAATCGTTTTTAATAGGGTTGACTTACCAATACCGTTTGGACCGACAAGGGCAATGCTTTCACTTCGATAGGCACGAAATGTGATATTCTCGGAGACTTTGTTGCCACTATACCCAACAGCAAGGGAATCGACAGCTAATACATCATTTCCGCTTTGTTTTTCGATTTCGAATGAGAAGGTAGCAGACTTTTCATCTCCTAAGGGGCGATCTAGGATTTCCATTTTTTCAAGCTTTTTGCGCCTGCTTTGGGCACGTTTGGTGGTGGATGCCCGTGCAAGGTTTCGTTGAATAAAGTCCTGGAGATTGGCAACCTCCTGCTGTTGTTTCTCAAAAACCTTCATATCACGCTCATAATTGAGCGCCTTTTGATCAAGATAAGAGCTATAGTTACCAACAAACTTTTGAATTTGCCTCCTTGAGACCTCATATACCTGGGTGACCACCTTATCTAAGAAATAACGGTCATGGGATACAATTAAGATCGCCCCATCATATCCTTGCAAGTATTGCTCAAGCCAGGAAAGGGTGTCGATATCAAGATGGTTGGTAGGCTCGTCCAAAATCAATATATCGGGCTTGGTTAACAGCAATTTACCTAAAGCTAGGCGTGTTTTTTGGCCCCCACTTAAGCTGGATATCATTTTCGTGCTATCATGAAAATTCAACCCGTGTAAAATCGAGCGAATATCGGCCTCGTACTGATAACCGCCTAGCTCTTTAAACTTTACTTGAAGGGTATCGTATTCTTTTAAAACTTTTTCAAATCTATCAGGATCTTCTATAACTGCAGAATCTGACATTTGTTGTTCAAGTTGTCGAAGATTTTTCTCCAGATTTCGAAGGGATTCAAAAACAGACAACATTTCGTCCCAAATCGACATATTTGATTCTAAGCCTGTATTTTGAGCAAGATAGCCAATCGTCACTTCTTTTGGCTTGATAATTTCCCCGCCATCATGCGAAAGATGTCCAGCAATAATCTTTAAAAGCGTCGACTTTCCTGCGCCATTACGCCCAACCAGAGCCACACGGTCCCTTGTTTGTAATTCTAGTTTAATATTCGATAAAATAAGGTCAGCACCATAATATTTTGCTAATTGATTAACTTGTAGTAGTATCATTGTTTTTCACCTCTATTACTTAAAATTAGTGTAACCCATTCCAAGAATGACGGCAATAAAGGGGCAAATAAATAAGGGGAAATCGTATTGATTTTAGATGAAAAGCATTTAAATATAAATGAAATCGTTCAAAGTTTCACACACATAATCCAAAAAATAGTGTATTATTTGTATTGGTAGGGAGGATTAATTAATATGGCTGATTTTACTCACTTTAATGAAGAAGGAAGAGCAAAAATGGTAGACGTTAGTGATAAGCCTGAAACGGCACGCACGGCACTTGCTCATTCCAGTATAACTGTAAATAAGGAAATATATGAAAAAATAACAAACAATGAAATAAAAAAAGGTGATGTCTTAGCCGTTGCACAAGTGGCAGCAGTGATGGCAGCAAAGAAAACCTGGGATATTATACCGATGTGCCATCCGATACCTATTACTGGGGTAAATATTACTTTCGCTTGGGAACAGGAAGATGAATATGCATATCGTCTAACTATAGCTGCAGTTGTTAAAACCAAAGGGAATACAGGGGTAGAGATGGAAGCGCTAACAGCTGCATCTGCCGGCGCGTTAACCGTTTATGATATGTGTAAGGCAGTCGATAAAGGGATGGTTATTGGCCCGACTTATTTACTTGAAAAAACTGGTGGAAAAAACGGTGATTTTCATCGAACGAAATCAGTAAAATAGATTTTTGATACATGAGGGGTGGGGGATTATGAGTAATGAAACGATGAAAATACCGCAGGCAACCGCAAAACGACTTCCATTATATTACCGGTTTTTAAAAAATCTACACTCATCCGGTAAGCAACGTGTTTCCTCGGCGGAGTTAAGTGAAGCGGTAAAAGTGGATTCTGCCACCATTCGCAGGGATTTTTCCTACTTTGGTGCGCTAGGTAAAAAAGGTTACGGCTATAATGTCAATTATTTGCTAAGTTTTTTTAGTAAGACATTGGATCAAGATGAACTAACAAAAGTGGCTTTAATAGGGGTAGGTAACTTAGGTACTGCATTTTTAAACTATAATTTTCTAAAAAATAATAACACTAAGATTGAGTGTGCCTTTGATGTTGATCCAAATAAAATGGGAACAACGATAGGTGATGTTCCGGTTTATCCAATGGATGACCTAGAGAAATACTTGGGTGAAGATGATATACCTGTAGCTATCTTAACGGTTCCGTCTTCAGTAGCACAGCCTATTACAGATAAACTAGTTCAGGCAAATGTGAAAGGAATCCTAAATTTCACTCCAGCAAGATTGAATGTCCCGCCTTCGATACGTGTTCATCATATTGATTTGGCTGTAGAGCTTCAGTCATTGATCTATTTCTTAAAGCACTATCCAACAGGGGAATTGGAAGACGAAAATGAAGAATAAGTTACTTTAAAACCCGTTCAGGCTTGTGAACGGGTTTTTAACTATGGGCTGTTTCCCCATAAAGCTATTTCATTTCGTTCGAAACGGAAAGTAGTCCTCATGAAGGGTCCATGAGGTACATTTTGATTGAGAAAACCGAAACGTAGTCCTCATGAAGGGTTCATGAAGCACATTTCGAACGAGAAAACGGAAAAGTAGTCCTCATGAAGGGTCCATGAGGTACATTTCGTTCGAGAAAACGGAAAAGTAGTCCTCATGAAAAAAGGCTGTCACCTTTTTGGGTTTACTGTTTACTTTTTAATTTGTTTTTTGTATTTATTGTAAAAGAAGATAATTCTAATACCTGAACCAAAGTCAAAGGTAGCCAAAATAACGAGTAAATAGCTGAAAAATCCCCAGCCATTCTGTGATACGTCCTCGATAGCAAAGTAAGTAAATAAACTACCAAGTAAGATATAAATAAATCCTGAAAACAGTGGTGAACGTTTCATAAAAATCCTCCGATAAAGTTTTGAATCGCCTCAGCTTCACGCATCATTTTTTCTATATCATCCTTATAAACGGTTTGCACGACGACAACTAAGGTGTTCATACTAACATGCGCAACGATGGGTACGAGTATATGCTTTGTTTTTACGTAAAGAAAAGCAAACGTAAAGCCCATTGCTGAATAAAGGATCACGTGCTCCGGCTCCATGTGGGCCAAAGCAAAGATTACCGAGCTAATAAGTGCTGATAAGAAAAAGTTAAAGCGTTTATGAAGAGAGCCAAAGATAATTTTGCGAAAAACAATTTCCTCTAATATCGGTCCGATAATAGAGCTTACTAAAATGGCGAGCGGGAAGGTCTCAATAATCCCCATAATTTGCTGGGTATTCTCTGAACCAAGCTCAATCCCAAGGAGACGCTCGAGATTTACTGCTGTTGCTTGAGCAAAAAAAGCTAAAAAGACTCCAAACACAGCCCAGACCGCTGAAACGACAAAGGGACTGCCCGTTTCTTTTAACCGTGTTTTCTGGCTCTGGAATTCCTTCCGTAACATGAAAAGGATAATCACTAATGCAATAGAAAAGCTAAAGATTAACCAGTAGGGAACCACCAAGGTTTGGTCCATCCCTAAATATCCAAATAGAAAAGTCGTTCCAGGAATTCCTAATAGACTCGATAACTGCATTGCGATATAGACAATTAATATAATCCAATATTCCCTTTTCAAATTTATATTCTCCTTTAGAAGTCAATCATATTTAAATATAGTCTATTCTTCATTTTACGCATAAAAGACAGGTAGTTTCAATTTAGAAGAGTTATTTCTTTTATTATGTATATAATTTCCAATCTTTCATATACTTTTAAGGTTGCACTAAATTAATTTTTTATATAAAAAATTTTTGCTTCAGACTTGCAAAAGTTTTGTTGATTCATTATTATAATAATTGTGTTAGCACTCAGGAATAGAGAGTGCTAATAATGTCAGAATTACATATATTTTTGAGGAGGTTGTTTGATTTGTTAAGACCATTAGGTGATCGTGTTGTCATTGAGCTTGTTGAATCAGAAGAAAAAACAGCAAGCGGTATCGTTTTACCGGACTCAGCTAAGGAAAAGCCTCAGGAAGGAAGAGTTGTTGCCGTAGGTACGGGTCGTGTACTTGAAAGCGGAGAACGTGTAGCTCTTGAAGTTTCTGTTGGTGACCGCATTATCTTCTCAAAATACTCTGGTACTGAAGTGAAGTATCAAGGAGCAGAATATTTAATCTTACGTGATAATGATATCCTTGCTGTCGTAGGCGAGTAAGTATAGAAAAGCGGAATCGACCGCTATTAAACTTAAATTTGTTAAATAAAGGTTAAAAAATACGAGGAGGTTTTTTGAACAATGGCTAAAGAGATTATGTTTAGTGAAGATGCACGCCGCGCAATGCTTCGTGGGGTTGATGCTCTAGCAGATGCAGTAAAAGTTACTCTTGGACCTAAAGGACGTAACGTGGTTCTTGAGAAAAAATTCGGTTCACCGCTAATTACAAATGACGGTGTAACAATCGCAAAAGAAATCGAATTAGAAGATGCATTCGAAAACATGGGTGCAAAACTAGTTGCTGAAGTAGCTAGCAAAACAAACGATGTTGCTGGTGACGGTACAACAACTGCAACCGTTCTTGCGCAAGCGATGATCCGTGAAGGCTTAAAGAACGTAACAGCTGGTGCTAACCCAATGGGAATCCGTAAAGGAATCGAAAAAGCTGTTGCTGTAGCGGTTGAAGGCTTAAAAGCTATTTCAAAGCCAATCGAAGGTAAAGAGTCAATTGCTCAAGTTGCTGCTATTTCTTCTGATGATAAAGAAGTAGGTCAACTAATTGCTGAAGCAATGGAACGTGTGGGTAACGACGGTGTTATCACAATTGAAGAATCTAAAGGTTTCACTACTGAATTAGATGTTGTAGAAGGTATGCAATTTGACCGTGGTTACACTTCTGCTTACATGGTAACAAATACAGATAAAATGGAAGCTGTATTAGAAAATCCATACATCTTAATCACAGACAAAAAAATCTCAAGCATCCAGGAAATCCTTCCTGTTCTTGAGCAAGTGGTTCAACAAGGCAAGCCATTATTATTGATTGCTGAAGATATCGAAGGAGAAGCACTTTCAACACTAGTGCTTAACAAGCTTCGTGGAACATTCAATGCAGTTGCTGTTAAAGCTCCTGGCTTTGGTGACCGTCGTAAGGCAATGCTTGAAGATATCGCTGCTTTAACAGGCGCCGATGTAATCACTGAAGAGCTTGGCCGTGAATTAAAAACAACTACAATCGAATCTTTAGGACGCGCTTCTAAAGTTGTTGTAACAAAAGAAAACACAACAATCGTTGAAGGTGCTGGAGATTCAGCTGAAATCGCTGCACGTGTAAACCAAATCCGCGTTCAATTAGAAGAAACAACTTCTGAATTCGATCGTGAAAAATTACAAGAGCGTTTAGCTAAATTAGCAGGCGGTGTAGCAGTAATTAAAGTTGGTGCTGCAACGGAAACAGAATTAAAAGAGCGTAAGCTTCGTATCGAAGACGCATTAAACGCAACGCGTGCTGCAGTTGAAGAAGGTATCGTATCCGGTGGTGGTGTAGCCCTTCTTAACGTATACAGCAAGGTTGCTGAAATCCAAGCTGAGGGTGACGTAGCTACTGGTGTGAACATTGTATTACGTGCAATGGAAGAGCCTGTACGTACAATCGCTCACAACGCTGGTCTTGAAGGATCTGTTATCGTTGACCGCTTAAAGCGTGAAACAGTTGGCACAGGCTTCAACGCTGCAACTGGCGAATGGGTAAACATGATTGAAGCGGGAATCGTTGATCCAACGAAAGTGACTCGTTATGCATTACAAAACGCTGCATCTGTCGCAGCAATGTTCTTAACAACTGAAGCAGTTGTTGCAGACAAACCAGAACCAGCTGGTGGCGGCATGGGAATGCCTGACATGGGCGGTATGGGTGGAATGGGCGGCATGATGTAATAAGGAGCTTAAAACCTTATATTACAAGGCTTTTCCTGCAATAAAAAGCTGTTTGACCACATTTTGACCACATATTTAAAAAGATCTCTCAGAAATGACTCTGAGAGATCTTTTTTTATTTGGAAGAGGGGTTTTTATCTGTAAATTGTTTTCTTTTTAATTAAGGCATTGAGAAACAATAATTTAATATAACATGGGATAACAACATTTAATGTCATATAGTGTAAAAAAATTTGATAATATGTATTGGAGGAAACTGATATGTACGATGATTATCATGAAATTGTTACAGTGGAAGAATTAGCTGATATTTTGAGAATTGGTCTATCAACTGCATATAGGTTAATTCGAACGGGGGAGGTTGCTTCTTTTCGTGTTGCGAATTCACATCGAATTGAGAGAGAAGCTATTAAGGATTTTATTATTAAAAATACACAAAAGAGAAATAAACATCTTTAGTGTCAGAAAGAAGTGGAATAGTATTGCATAATTTTGAAATAGAGATAGACAAGAATCTTAAGGAGCTAGTTTACCAATACTCAGGGTTTGGATTTTCAAAAAGCCTATTGACAAGTCAAGAGTTGAGTTATGCAAACCTATTTAAAGCAATAGATCTAGGACCTGAATACAACCGAATTTGTAAAGATCTTGAATTAGATATCGAGGTTGCAGTCGAATATACTAAGAAATATGTACTCCATTTAATCTATCAGGATAGTATGAACTTTATATATCCCAGCAAGAAAGCACTAAAGGAACTTCATGGACAAGAAATAAAAGGTCAAAAAATAGAAGATATACTAAACGAAATTTTTTTTAAGACGCCACCAGACTTATTGAATCAACTAAGTTATATTGAAGGGTTTTTTACATCTAAACAAATTAGGCAAAAGTTAGAAACCGAGTATGATTGGAATAGCATTGAAGATGAAAAAACTCTAATTTCTAAATCTGTGGAAAAATGGAAGAGGAATCAAAAAAAAACAGGCTCATTCTATCCTTTATATATAAAATACGCAACAAGGAAATCACGTTTAGCTAAATCCTTAGTTAAGCCGTATCAAAAGATTAAAAATTTTAATCAAGAGCTTTTAAATAAGCAAGTGCACTTTGGTCAGTTTATTAAGGCTCTAGAACGAGTAAAATATGATACTTCTCAAGATATTTGGTCATTTGAGTATAATACTCATTTATTTATGCTTCAAAAAATTTGCTCATATGAGGACATTGATAAATTAGATAATATGCATTTCCTTGTCTTAGCTTCATTTATATGTGTTGAGGATATTCGCCTTAAGTTATTATTAATGGACACCCTCTTCAAGAATCATTCGTGGTCTCATTATAAAAATAAATTACCTGAATTATTTCTATTATCGTATGTTATCGTTCCATTTCTAAAGGAATTCATAAAAGATAAATTAATGGAGGTCATACCTGAATCAGTACTGAAAGCCACTAGTAAAACTGATAATAAAGAAAATGAAATGAAAATGATTAGTTTAAAGAAACAACTTTATATTTATCAAACTTTAAAAACTGAAAATTGTTATAGTGGAGAAAGTTTAATTTCCGAGTTTGGAATAGACATAAAGCATAGATTAACAGTTACAGATGGGGTTAAGGAAGCTTGGAAGTATATCGATAAAGTTAGTCAAAAAATCAACGAAGACCCCTTAAATGTATTCAATAAAATCTCAAAACATTTGGGACAATTCGAGTCATTTTTAGATTTATATAATAAAGACGAGTTAACTAGTACATTCAAAAAGTGGTTAGAGGTTGGAGTGTTTATTGCAAATCAAGATTATATATATACAATGATGAAAACTAATCAAAAAAATAATGATAAAGAATTGGAATTCAAATCGGTGTCCGATCTTGGTTTCAGTGGGAAGACTAATGATGATTTGATGAAATTGAGTTTACATACTGAAGGTAAAAGACATGTAAATCAAAAGAAATTGAATAAATCTATCGGTAGAGAATTGGCTCAATTAGGTATTGACATTAATAAATTGAAAGAAATCTCGAGAAAATATAATTGTTCCGTTACTATTGAATCCAATAATATTATTTATAAAACGAAACAGTAGTGTCTTTGGTAGACATGTGATGACAAGGCGTAGACTTAGATGGTCTACGTCTTTTTTATTTTTAAATCCAAGCAACTCAAAGTATTTTATCACTGTAGACAATGTAGACTTTTAAGTTAACTCCCTTTATACATCCTTTATTTTAGTAATAAAAAATATTTTTAATAATTCTTGGTTTTTTTCTTCTTTATTTATAAAGCTCTAATTAGGTTTTGGAAAAACTCAATAAAATCCTAATAAGCAACCCCCTTCAGACATGTTAACTTAAGGGAGCAAAAAAAAAAAATTGGAGGTTATAGAATGAAGAAGATTAATCAAGTAAAATACCAAAAGTACATTAAGAAAGTTCTAGAAAACAATGGGGAAATGTCACTTTATTACCATCAAAATAAGATTAGCTCGCTTATTATTGAAGGGAAAAGAATAAAATTCCAAGGAATTCTGTTTGCCTACAGAAGAGGAGACTTTCAAATTTGTGTTGGTCAGATTGGTGAGGAACATATTTTTTATAGCAGTGATGAAAGCTCTAAAGACAACTTTTCTATCATCTTTGATCAAAGAGATGAGAAGAAACGATTTCACATAAATTATAACGATCAATTTGTAACACATTCAGAAAAAGATCCATATGAGGAACGAGAATTTGTCCTTACATATGTAGAGAACCAGAACTTTGCACAGCTTCAAGTATATGACTCCCTTTTAAAACACAATAGATTTGGGGAATATTTTGCTGACACATTATCAACTATAGCTAGCGCAAGATGTTATGCATTAGGG
>JAQSXG010000627.1 GCA_029256785.1 Neobacillus sp. | reverse complement strand
GTAAGTGAACGGAAAGTTGCGCTAGGAAATCGTTCGATGGAACAACGTGCAGGAAGTCTGTAACAGGTATTATGTATGGACGAACGTCTTTTTCAAGAATGGCTTCTAAAATAGTCTTTTCTTCAAAAACGTTGCAAATGTCTAGAACCCCTGTAAGCAATGAGCTAATATTTCCTTGAGAATCCATGTCTACAACAAGAACTTTTTGAGATTTACTTAATAAATGAGCTACTACTCCTGCTGTAGTAGTTTTGCTGCATCCACCTTTTGAAATCCCAAACGTAATAATTTTGGCGGTCATTCTTCATCTCTCCTTTTCATTTCCCTGCAGCTCAGCCATCTTCATTTGTTTTTCTTCTACTTTTTCGCAAAAGTCGGAGACCACTTTTACAACAAATTGAGAGATAGTTAGCCCTTCGTGTGCAAGGGCCTGATCGAGCCTTTTTCGCAGGGTGCCGGTTACTTTTACATTGATATTCGCCGTTTTCTTTTCCATATCAATTCACCTTTATTCTCTAGGAACTTTATCTATAAGGTAACACAATAGCGATATATTCACTACATAAAAAACTTGATAAAAATCTACAGTATCCTATTATTTTCGCGATTAATTAAATAAGTTAATAGAGTTTGTTTTTTGAATTGGATGTGCAGGCTTGAAGAATAATAGAGAAGATTGTGAAGAAATGTACGTAAGCAGTATAGTTCAATAACTGCTATTTTACTTCAGTTACAATCAGAGTAGATTGGATAGATATCACGATAAATGTCTAAATTTTACGAATAGTATAGTTGGACAAACTATCAAAACATATTTAGTATTTTTATGTAAATGTTATATTACCTAAAAATGGAAAATAGGAGAGTGGCCATATTGATAAGAAAAACACCTTTATCAATTTTACTTGCAGTTAGCCTTTTCTTTGGCACAACGGCTGTATGGGCAGCACCGAAAGCGAATCTACAATCCGATCAAGCGTTTGACAACAAGATTGTCAAACGGATTAAGGTGGAAAACATTTATAATCATATTGCTGAACTCTCAAAGAATCCGCGTGTGGCTGGAACACCAGGTGAGAAAGCAGCGGTGGACTACATAAAGGACCAATTTGAGTCTTATGGATATAAAACGGAATTGCAAGCATTTGATATTTATAGTTACACAGAACCTAGTTTAATTGAATTACGTGTTGATGGTATGACCTTCGAATCTGGCCCAAGCAATTTTACGTACGGTATAAATGGAGAGGTAACTAATGAGCTGGTTTACGTTGGGTTAGGAGCACCAGGTGATTTTGAGGGGAAAGATGTAGAGGGGAAGATTGCTCTAATCGAACGTGGTACTTATAGCTTCACAGAAAAAATCCTGAACGCTGCGGAGGCAGGAGCTGCTGCTGTTATTATTTATAACAATGCTGATGGTGTAATTAATGGAACACTCGGTGAACCAAATGATGAGTATATTCCATCTCTGGCCATCACTCAAGGTCAAGGGCTAGCTTTAAAGGAACGTCTGGATAAGGGGGAAACGGTAACTGCTACATTGAAAGTGGAGGGAGCTAAAACAGACCAGGCAACTTCTCATAATGTAGTAGCAACAAAAGAAGCGACTCAAAAATCAACGGGTGAATTGGTTCTTGTTGGTGCGCATCATGATTCTGTAGAGGGAGCGCCGGGGGCAAATGACGATGCTTCGGGCACAGCTACGGTGCTTGAGCTGGCACGGGTATTTGCTAATGCTCCAATCGATACCGATATTCGTTTTGTTACCTTTGGAGCTGAAGAAAATGGGTTATTGGGTTCGTATGAATTTGTGGAAAGAATGACTGAGGATGACTATAATCGCACAGTTGGAATGTTCCAAATGGATATGGTCGGAAGTAAGGATGCCGGTCCATTAATTATGTACACGGATGATGGTGAGAAAAATATTGTGACGGATCTAGGAGCATCAGCAGGGGCTCGTTTATCCGGGACGGGAGAAGCAACCCCTTACGGTTGGGAAGGGCGAAGTGATCACGTTCCATTTGCGGAAATAGGACTCCCTGCTGCATTGTTTATCCATGCGCCGGTAGAACCATGGTATCATTCGCCAGACGATACTTTAGACAAAATTAGTTTAGATAAGCTAAAGGAAGTATCTAATATTGTAGGTGCTGCCGTATATCAAGTTGCTCGCCCTGATACTCCAGCATTAGAAAAGGCTAAAGTTGCACCAAAAGAAGTCGATTACAATTTTGAAGAAAGAGAACTTGAATAATCGTATGAAGCCATTCTTTTACTAGCATTTCACCTCTCCTATGATTTTGTCTTACTAAATAATAGTCAATAAAAAGAGCCGCTTTCCTTTTTAGGGGCGGCTTAACATGGTTATTTGAATTTTATGGTCTTGATTAATGATGTATATAGAAATCAAAAAAACTAAAATCCTGTGTGAAGATAGCGAGAAATTGGGGGATTACATAACTATGGGGAATTTATCTAAATCAAAGGCAGCGATGGGCATTGCTTTCGTTATTTTTACATGGAGCTTCAGTTGGCCGATCAATAAAATTGGACTTGAGTATATGCCGCCGATGTTATATGCAGGAATGCGTACATTAATTGGAGGAATTCTATTTGTCCTTTTCCTTCTGCCACAATGGAGAAAAATTGAATGGAAGAGAAACTGGCCTATTTATTTGATCGCGGCCTTTTTTAATACAATTCTTTTCGTTGGAGTTCAACAAATTGGATTGCAATATTTGCCGTCAGGATTATTTTCAGTCATTGTCTTTCTGCAACCTGTTCTTGTTGTACTGCTTTCCTGGATGTGGCTCAAAGAATCAATGTCGGTTATAAAAGTAGTGGGGATAGTTATCGGCTTTCTTGGAGTGGTGGTCGTGAGCCTTGATGGAATATCCGGCACAATCTCCCCGATTGGTATCCTATTAGCATTAGTTACAGGAACTAGCTGGGCTACTGGCGTTGTCTATGTGAAAAAAACAAGCAAGCAGGTGCATGGC
>JAQSXG010000626.1 GCA_029256785.1 Neobacillus sp. | reverse complement strand
CTTTATTTAATTCTACCAGTTTTACCTGTTTCGAATCCGAATTTAAGAATTCAACGATCTGACTGTCCAACGAATATCTTGTATAAAGCCTCCATTGCAGATTCATTGTTACCGGAAATGGAAACGGATCTAATTTTAAACTTTTTCCATCGATCAATACCTTAACATCCGTTTTTCTCCTTCTCACAAAATCAAAGTCATATAAAAAGAATACCGGTAGATAGGTGGGCTTCTCAGATGAGACTCCAATGGGTGCCAATAAATTTATTGGATTACTTTTTTTCTTTGTTCGTTCTGTAATATCAACTTCTATCTTCCGATTATCATAATCAAGAAACGTAAAACTTATATGTACATTTCCATTTTGCTTGTCAAAGTGTGTGTTCTCAAATTGCCTTTGCACATGTTTCTTTAATCCCTTCTGAGTCACATCAAACTTTTCATCCGGATGAAACTTGATTGTTTCCTCATCGTAAACATCAACGAATTTATCGTTACGATAAGCAATCACCCGATAACCTTTACCCATAGAGTCCCCATCAACGTATTGCAGTTCAAGCCCCTTGTAAATAGAATCCGGATTTTTTTCAAAATTAATTAATGCAAGTTTTGTTAATGGTTGAGCCTTTACTTCAAATGGTAATATCTCTTTCATCCCAGATCATCCCTTCTCGTTAATTCTTTTCCGTGCCATGTGCATAATATTGTCTTCCATCTTTTTTAAAACGCTGACAACACATTCAAGCTCTTCATCACTTATTTAAAGTTTCTGATTGGAATGCATCATAATACAAGCTTCAACCTCTCTACTACATCCATATCCGCAGGAAGCCACTTAACTGAATCCAATTCTCCCTTTGTTAGCCAGCACCCTGCTGAATGTTCCACAAGTTTAATTGCACCTTCCATTACATGACAAAAAAAGCAATGCATTGTCAAATGAAAATTTGGATAGGTATATACTATCGTTTGTAAATAATCATCAACTTCTATGACTACCTCAAGTTCCTCTAATATTTCCCTACGCAGAGCAATCTCCCTGGTTTCTCCGTCTTCCATCTTGCCCCCAGGAAATTCCCAGCTACCAGCAAACTCACCATACCCTCTTTGTGTTGCTAATATTCTATCTCCATCTTTAATAATGGCTGCTACGACTTCAATCTTTTTCATCGCTATCTCTCCGTTATTTCTCTTATACAGTTATCCTCTGTTTTCTTAATAGCCACCAACAATTACCATTATAATCTATTATTCTATATAATTACAGATAAATCTTATGACTTTTTAATCAACTATATTATTTCATAAAAACCAAATTTGGTATTTGTTAATTACAACATCGTAATCTTAATATCCTTGAAATTCTTATTGAACATCGTTGTCCAATAGTTAGTCTGGTAATGGTGATTTAGCTACTCGTTTACACAATTTCCATTATATGATAAAATATTCAATAAAATATTAGGAGGTTATAAGATTGTTAATTTTTTATATCCTAGATTGGTGCAACCATATATACTATCATCCGCAGCATTGGTACTCCGAAGGATAATTACAATGTAAGGACCGAGATTATAAAGGAAAAAGTTACTTCCATTGGCGGCATTGTAGAGAAAATTGAAACATCAAAGGCAAGCTGTTATCCATATATTCATGATATTATTCAGAATGACGGTTCCTATCATGTATTCCATAAAATTACATATCGACTTAACGAAGAAATTAAGGAGGGCTGGGCAGTTCTTAAATTACAGCAATCTTTAGTCGGGCCTGTTGGAGCAACCACAAACGATTGGATATGGCAGCTATAGCATGATGCTTACCTTTCAACGTCGTCAAATAAACGTGTATTAAGTCTTCTGCCAAAAAATCTTATTTTTAGACATTTCTTCTTAACATTTAAATAGTATTATGTTATAATACCAAAAGCATGAACCTTTTCATTGTTTTCATTTTCCTTGCCGGTTAATAAAATAAAAAAGCAGAAGGTTTCATGCTTTTATTATTTGCGCGTAAGCTAGTGACTAATGCGAGCAATGTCCGCAAGCAGACATGAGAAACTCACAAATCGTGTTTCTTCCGGTTACAAAAATTCTAAATCAATTTGATTTAGTACATTCTAAGAGTTTAAGTTTCTTCATTAAGTTAAATGAGCCTCAATCTAAAAAGGGATGCGATTTATAGTAATCGCATCCCTTTTATTAAACTAAATCTTTATTAATGTCCTGAATCGTTTCTGAAAATAGTAGCTCACAAAAACATGCTTCCTATTATTTATAAAGTTCTACTAACCTTAATAAATGTTCGTAACGCTCTGCTGCAGCTTTCTCAGAATCGCTGAATAATTTTTCTGCACGCTCAGGGAATGAACGCTGAAGACGTGAGTAACGTGTTTCATTATTCAGGAAATCCTGATAGGTTCCATCACCAGGCTTAGATGTCAATGTGAATGGATTCTTTCCTTCTGCTTTAAGAGCAGGATTGAAGGAGAACAGATTCCAGTAACCGGACTTAACAGCTGCTTTCATCTCATCCTGACAGTGGTTCATACCACCCTTAACTCCGTGGAGTTCACAAGGTGCATAACCAATGATCAAGGAAGGTCCGTTGTAAGCTTCTGCTTCAGAGATTACTTTAACCGTCTGTGATGGATTAGCGCCAAGAGCGATCTGTGCTACATATACATAGCCATAGCTCATTGCGATTTCAGCAAGGCTCTTCTTACCAATCTCTTTACCCGCAGCAGCAAACTGACATACTTCACCGATGTTAGATGCCTTAGATGCCTGGCCGCCTGTATTGGAGTACATTTCTGTATCGAATACCATAACGTTTACATTTTCACCGGAAGCAAGTACATGATCAAGTCCGCCGAAGCCGATATCGTATGCCCATCCGTCACCACCAAGGATCCATACGGATTTCTTAGCGAGGTACTGTTTCTTCTCAAGAACTTCTTTCGAAAGGTCACAGCCTGTGGTAGCAGCTTTTTCAAGTTCAGCAACTAA
>JAQSXG010000057.1 GCA_029256785.1 Neobacillus sp. | reverse complement strand
CTGTGCTTCGTCTAACCCGTTAATTTGGTTTAATGCTTGATGTGTTTCTCGACTTACTTTCTTATCAAGGGTTAAAACCATGATTGCCTCCCCACCAACAGCTGTTCTTCCAACTTGCATCGTACCGATGTTAATATTGAAGTCACCCAGTAGAGAACCAACCTTTCCAATCATACCGGGAACATCTTGATGTTTGACATATAGTAAATATTTTTCAGGTCGGACATCAATCCGATATTGGTTGATTTTCATAATTCTCGCGCCATAGCCATTTAAAACTGTCGCACCAATTTTTGCTGTTTCAGAGCCTTTAGTCACTGTTAATTCAACATAATTAGCAAAGCCTTTATTCGTGGCATTCTTTTGGACGTTATAGGAAACACCCTGCTCCTTCAATAAATGAAGTGCATTAATGAGGTTAACTGAGTCACTTAAATGATAGGAAAGAATCCCTTTAATCATTGTTCGTGTAAGTAATTCAGTGTCTTCCTCAATCAAATCGCCATAATAGTTGATTTCAATTTTTGAGGGTGCCTTTTTGAGTAATTGAATGACCAACTGTCCCATCTGATCGCCTAAAAGTAAGTATGGCTGCATTTTTGCCTGTGCTTCACCAGACATTTGTGGCATATTGACTGCATTTTTAATCGATTGTGTTTCAAGGATTTCAATAATCTCTGCACTAACTTCCTGTGCTACTTTTTCCTGAGCTTCTACGGTCGAAGCACCTAGATGGGGAGTTACAATTATATTCGAGTTTTGCAGTAATTCTGGGTCGGCAACAGGTTCTTTTTCAAAAACATCTAGTGCCGCACCTGCAACATGTCCGGATTGGATCGCTTGAACCAATGCTCTTTCATCAATAATTCCACCGCGAGCAACATTAATAAAACGGACGCCTTTTTTGGTTTTTCTTAAATATTCTTCATTAACTAGCTTTCTAGTGTCATTTGTAAGCGGGGTATGAATGGTAATGAAATCAGATTCACGTGCTATAGTATCAAGACTTGCTTTTGTCATACCAAGTTTTTGTGCTCTTTCTTCTGTTAAATAAGGGTCATAGCCTAATATATTCATCCCAAAACTTTTCGCCCGCTTGGCAACTTCTGTACCTATTTTCCCCATACCAATGACACCTAGTGTTTTTTTGTAAAGCTCGACACCTTTGAAAGAATTCCGATCCCATTCCCCTGAGGATGTTTTTTTGTGTGCTTGAGGAATTTTTCGAGCTAAGGAAAGCATCATTGCTAAAGTATGTTCTGTAGCCGCAATCGTATTTGCTCCTGGAGCATTAATGACGATTATTCCTTTTCGTGTTGCAGCATTCACATCTATGTTATCGACACCAACCCCCGCCCTGGCAATTACTTTAAGTCGGTCCGCATAGTTTAGCAGCTCTTCAGTAACTTTTGTTTGGCTGCGGACGATCAGAGCTTCGTAATCCCCAATAATCTTTTTTAATTCAGCCAATTGCAGTGTTGGCTGACGATCAACAATGAAATTCGGGTGTTCGAACAAACTTTTTAACCCTGTATCACTTATTCCGTCTGTTACTAAAACCTTATACATTTTTTTGAATCCTCCTCAGTTTTTGATAGGTTTTGCCTTTAAATAAAAACATCCCTCATAACGAAGACAGATTTGTCTTGTTATGAGGGACGTGGATTAACGTGGTGCCACCCTCTTTTGCTGTATAAGAAAACAGCCTCAAAACGATAACGGGTTTCCCGGGTGTGCTTACTATTACATTTCAGCAACCAGTTCAGAAGGGCTTGGTATTGTAAGAATGTGCACCGGTTTACAGCAACCACCGGCTCTCTGAAGCGCATTTCTTATAACCGTCTTCATCATCACTTGAATATGAATTTGTAAATGAATAGGATGTTAAGTAATTTAGGTGAGTTTATTTTGAAATTCTTTGAATATACTGAACATTCTACATCGTCACCTTTACTGTTGTAAAGGGATAAACTCAATAATTTTTTCAGCCACTTTTTTTGAAAAAAAGTTACTATAGAATTTATCCTTTCACACCGCACCAGTAAGCGATTACATTGAAATTTTAGAAGAATTAGACTATTGTAAAGATAACGAGAGAGTCATATAATGTCTACTATAGAAATACAAATGTACTTTTGAGAAGGACAGTATAGGGAGGAAATCACATGAAAGCCATTTCGATTGGTCTGCTAGGTTTAGGAACAGTTGGTTCAGGTGTTGTAAAGATAATAAAAAATCACCAAGATAAATTAATGCACCAAGTCGGGTGTCCCGTTGTAATAAAAAAGATACTAGTACAAGATTTACATAAAAACAGGTCGGTGGATGTGGATACTGGTTTATTAACATCAGACGCCAACGATATTCTTTATGACAATGAGATTGATGTAATAATAGAAGTAATGGGTGGTGTAGGTGAAACGAAAGAATATTTGCTAAGTGCGCTCCGTCGAGGAAAGCATGTAGTAACAGCAAATAAAGATTTAATGGCCTTACATGGGTCAGAGTTGTTATCTGTTGCGTCAGAACATGGGTGCGACCTATTCTATGAAGCAAGTGTTGCAGGAGGAATCCCAATCTTAAGAGGGTTAGTTGATGGTCTTGCATCGGATCGAATCACGCAAATGATGGGAATTGTAAATGGAACGACAAATTATATATTAACAAAAATGAGCACAGAAGGGTTGGCTTATGAAGATGTTTTAAAAGAAGCACAAGAACTTGGATTCGCAGAAGCAGACCCAACTTCAGATGTAGAAGGACTAGATGCAGCCCGTAAAATGACTATTTTAGCTACACTAGGTTTTTCAATGCATATTGATTTAGCAGATGTAAATGTTTCCGGGATATCCAAAGTGACAGAAGAAGACTTGCATTATGGTAAGCAATTAGGATATACAATGAAACTCCTTGGTTATGCGCATCGCGAGGGTGAAAAAGTAGAGGTTAGTGTCCAGCCGACATTTTTGTCCAATAACCATCCATTGGCATCTGTTCAAAATGAATATAATGCGGTTTATGTTTATGGTGAAGCAGTAGGGGAAACGATGTTCTATGGTCCAGGTGCTGGAAGCTTACCGACTGCAACAGCAGTTGTTTCAGATTTAGTAGGAGTATTGAAAAATTTACGCTTGGGCGTTAACGGTAAGAGTGCCGTTACACCACAATATCCTAAACGGTTAAAGGATAACGAAGAAAAGTACTCTAAATACTTTTTGCGTATCCATGTCCAAGATGAAGTGGGTGTTTTCTCAGAGATTACGTCTATCTTTGCTAAATATGGTGTAAGCTTTGAAAAAATTCTCCAGCTTCCAGTTAAAAAGAACGAAACGTCAGAAATTGTTTTGGTTACACATAAAGCATCCCTAACGAACTATGATTCTATTTTACTTGAGTTGAAAGATATGCAAGCTGTTAGAGAAATAAAAAGTGCCTATAAAGTGGTGAGGAAAACATTATGAGATGGCCAGGGTTAATTGAAGCATACAAAGAATTTCTACCAGTTACGAGCCTAACGCCAGCACTTACATTAAATGAAGGAAATACACCGTTAGTAAAGCTTGATCGCCTTTCAAATGAATGGGGCGTTGAACTTTATGTAAAACTGGAGGGTGCAAATCCTACGGGTTCCTTCAAGGACCGTGGTATGGTGATGGCTGTAGCAAAAGCGATCGAGGAAGGAAGTAAAACAATTATTTGTGCCTCTACTGGTAATACATCCGCAGCTGCCGCAGCATATGCTGCTCGGGCAGGTATACGTTGCATAGTAGTTATCCCTGAGGGGAAGATTGCATTAGGAAAGCTGGCACAGGCCATGATGTATGGTGCTGAGATTATCTCGATTGAGGGTAACTTTGACCAAGCTCTAAAAATGGTAAGGAATATTAGTAAGGAAGAACCGATAGCACTTGTTAATTCCGTCAACCCTTATCGGTTAGAGGGACAAAAAACAGCGGCATTTGAAGTTTGTGACCAGTTAGGGTATGCCCCTGATATTTTGGCCATACCAGTCGGAAATGCGGGTAATATTAGTGCCTATTGGAAAGGTTTTAAGGAATACGCAGGTCATAAGGGGACGGGACTGCCGAGAATGTATGGTTTTCAAGCAGCAGGTGCCGCTGCCCTTGTTCATAATCGTATATTTGAGAACCCAGAAACAGTTGCAACTGCTATTCGAATCGGTAATCCTGCAAGCTGGAACTTAGCGGTATCTGCTGTTGGGGAATCAAATGGTATCTTTGATGAAGTTAGTGATGATGAAATCATTTCTGTCTATAAGAAGGTAGCGGCATCTGAAGGGATTTTTGCAGAACCTGCTTCGTGTGCTTCACTTGCTGGAATCTACAAATCGATTCAAAAGGGAAGAATTGAAAAAGGAACTAAGATTGTTGCTGTGTTAACAGGAAATGGTCTGAAGGATACAGATACTGCAATTAAAAATAGCCTGGTTGAAGTATTGCAGTTACCGAATGATGAAAAAGCAGTGACAGAACATATAAGGGGAGTTGTCCAAAGATGACTCTTAATGATGAAAGGTTTGTTATTAAAGTACCGGCAAGCTCTGCAAATCTTGGGCCAGGATTTGATTCAATGGGAGTGGCAGTTGATTTGTATTTACGGCTAGAGGTGGAGAAAAGTAAAAGCTGGGAGTGCACGTCAACTTCTATCGAGTTAAAGGACTTGCCAATGGATGAGCAAAATTTCATCTGTCAAATAGCGATCCGAACAGCAGCGAAATATGGGAAGGATCTTTCCCCCTGTAGGATTATTATAGATAGTGAAATCCCTTTAGCACGTGGGCTTGGATCAAGCGCCTCTGCGATTGTGGCAGGAATTGAATTGGCCGACTATGTTGGAGACCTGGGTTTGACTAAAAAAGAAAAGCTGTTGCTTGCAACAGAATTAGAAGGACATCCTGATAATGTTGGTGCTTCCTTATATGGAGGATTGGTGATTGGCAGTTATCGGGATGGTGAGGTCGATATCCTCTCATTTACCACTCTTACCTTTGAGATGGTAGCGGTTATCCCACAAGAGACCTTGCTAACAAAAGATTCAAGAGGTGTTCTTCCGACAGAACTTTCCTATTCAAAAGCAGTAAAGGCGTCTGCAACAGCAAATGTTTTAGTTGCAGCATTTCTAAGTCAAAACTGGGAGCTTGCTGGAAAGATGATGGGACAAGATCTATTTCACCAGCCCTATCGAAAGTCGCTTATTTCTTGTTATAGTGATATCGAACAAATGGCTAAATCAAATGGGGCATTTGGTGTTGTGTTGAGTGGTGCTGGACCAACCATATTATGTTTTTCTGAAAAAGGAAAGGGTAAGAAATTGGCCGACTCATTGAAAACAATGTTACCTGATATGAAAGTACAATGTCTAATGATTGATAACGCTGGAACCTTAGTTCACAAGTTAGAAAAGTGTATATGAAAAAAATCAGTAAAAGGCTTACAATTATTGTGAGCCTTTTTTGAGTGAATTTTTTTATTGGAGGAAAATATGATGGGATTTGTAGGGAAAGTGGTAATTGTGACAGGTGGGGCAAATGGGATAGGTCAGGGGATTGCTTTAACTTTTGCAAAAAATGGAGCAAAAGTAGTTATTGCCGATATCGCAGATGAGGCAGGGAAACATTTAGAAACTGAAATTAATAAAAATGGTGGAGAGGCACTTTTTATAAAAACAGATGTGAGGGTAGAGGCGAATATTATAAACTTAATGGAAATTGCCCATGAAACCTATGGTCGGATTGACATTCTGATCAATAATGCAGGGAAGGGGTTATTTAAGTCCCTCTTTCTTGTTACGGTTGAAGAATGGGAGGATATAATCAAGACTAATTTAAGTAGTGTCTTTCTTTGCTCACGTGAAGTGGCTAAATATATGAGCAAGAATGAAAAGGGTGGTGCAATTGTGAACATTGCCTCGACTCGTGCGCTAATGTCGGAAGCCAATTCCGAAGGGTATGCTGCGAGCAAGGGAGGGATTGTTGCAATCACTCATGCCTTAGCAGCCTCATTAAGTGAAGAGAGGATTACTGTCAATGCAATCTCACCTGGGTGGATTCATAACGGAGCAGAATCCGAATTAACTGCTAACGACCATCAACAGCATTTTTCTAAACGAGTCGGAAAGCCAAACGATATCGCAAATGCATGTCTATACCTAACTGCAGAAGAGAATGATTTTGTCACCGGAATTAACCTAGTAATAGATGGTGGAATGACGAGAAAGATGATATATGAGGAATAAAATATCTACCAAATAACTTGTTTGGTAGGCAAAATAAGGAACAAGATACCCATCTTTCTTTGAGTATGATAAAATAGTGTAAATATTGCAAAAATAAAAAAGGAGGATTGAATAAATGAAGCTGCCGATTATTCGAACAAAGCTACGAATTCCGGCTGTTAAGGAGGATTTTATAAGACGTGCTGATCTGACACGTAAAATGAAAAAAATACCTAACTATCCGTTAACGATTATCCATTCCGGAGCGGGTTTTGGGAAAAGTACGGCGCTTGCTTTATTTATGCGAGATGAAAAAGTTGCAGGCTGCTGGTACTCAATCTCATCTTTGGATGACGATATCCTGCCTTTTCTTTCGTATATCATTCATTCAATTCAAGCGGTTATACCTGATTTTGGTGGCGAGACAGCTAACTACATAGAAACAATGGACCGCTATATACGTGAAGAAGAGTTGAGTTATTTGTGCTCATTATTTATTAATGAAGTACTGTCCACAAATTCTGAAATCACCTTAATTTTGGATGACTTTCATCAAATTGAACACTCCTACACCATAAATAGCTGGGTTGAAAAGCTCCTTGAGCATATGCCTCACAATTTACATTTAGTTATTTCGAGCAGAAGCCATCCCAGTTGGAAACAGCTAACGAAAATGAAGGTTTGTGGCCACTTATTAGAGATAACAAAGGAAGACCTTATCCTTACAATCGATGAAATGGAAATGTTACTAACGGACCTTTATGGTTTACAACTCGACCCAAATCAGTTGAAAATCATTTACCAAATGACAGAAGGTTGGGTTATTGCACTCTGTATGATTGCACAACAAATCCCACTTACTGATGATATATCCACACTCTTTGATCACTCCTCACATTCACTCCAAGAGTTATTTCAGTATTTAGTGATGGAAGTATTTGCAAAACAAACACCAATGATTCAGCAGTTTTTAGAGCAAACCTCTATCTTCGAAATTATCGATGAAGAATTATGTGACGAAGTAATCGGTCTACAAAAAGCAACAAGTATGCTTGAACAATTAAAGGAAAGAAATTTATTTATTCAAAAAATCGGATCTAAACATTACCGGTATCACGCTTTATTCAAAGGATTTTTAGAAGAAAACCTGCAAAAAAACAATTCAGCAAATTATTTGCTCCTCCATGAAAGATGTGCTCGCTTTTATGAAAAAAGAGCCATGTGGGAGGAAGCACTTTACCATTATAAAAAAATCAATCACGTTAAAGCGATTGCTTCGATTCTCCATGATTATGGACCGAAAATGCTCGAGAATGGGAAGTTGAAAAGCCTATTTGACTACTTACAGATGATTCCTGAGGAAGAACTAACTTCTTATTATCTGCTAATGTACTTAAAAGCCGAGGTGTATCGACACCGCTCATTCTATCAAGAGGCAGAGGAATTTTACAACAAGACCTATTCGAGTGCCGAAAAGGTACTGGATTATTTGGGGATGAGCAAGGCGTTAGAAGGAAAAGCAAAGATATATTTGGACACAATTCAGCCTCACCAAGCAGAAGAACTTTTATATGAAGCCATTGCTCATAGGGAAAAGAGTGATTGCACGGATGAGGAAAAAGCCAAGTTGTATTACTTACTATCAGAAAACCTTCTTAACTCAGGGAAATCATTGAATGCAGAAAAGTGGTTACAGAAGGCAAAAGAAACTAGTCTGGTTGTCTTGGATGGGAATATCGAAGCAAGATTGTATTTACGAACGGGTCGTTTTGATAAAGCAAAGCAGTTTCTTAATCGTCAAATGCAAGAATTAATTAGTAGAAAAGGGTCTGCCCTGCCGCAGTCCCACAGGGAAACCTACTTATTATTATCCTTAATAGAATCATTTGTTGGTGAAGGAATGAAAGCAAAGGAACTTGCTCAAGCTGGAATAAATCAAGGAATTAGTCTTAAGGCTCCATTTGTAGAGGCGTGTGGGTGGATTCGGATGGGCCATGCCGTACAAATTCTTAACAAATATGATTTAGGTTTGTCTGAACAATGCTACCAAACTGCATTAGAGATAATGGATCAATTAAATGTGGAACGGGGAAAAGCGGAACCTTTAATGGGACTTTGCATTGTTTATGGTACAAAGGGAGAATTTGAACGGGCAATGGATGCTGGTAAAAGAGCATTAGAAGAGACAGAAAAAGTACATGATGTATGGCTTTCTGCTTTAATTAGTTTATGTATGGGAGTAAATTCGATAGTAAGTAAAAGGTTTTCAAAAGGGATTGACTACCTAGAAAAAGCGGAAGGTCTATTTATTCTATGCGATGATTCCTATGGACAGATGCTATGCAAGTTCTGGTTATCCTTTGTTTACTATTTTGAGAATAGCCAGGAACTTTTTCGGGAGAAAATGGAAGCATTTCTTAGTCTTATTCAAACTCATAAGTATGATTTTTTCTTCCATAAAAGGTCGATCTTTAGTCCAAGAGATTTACAGATATTCGTCCCATTACTAATTAAGTGTTCAAAGGAGGGCATTCAAGCAACATTTGCCATGAAGGTTCTCCAAGATATGGGCGTAATTGCTTTTGACTTTCATCCAGGCTATTCCATTCGTGTTCAAACACTGGGCACTTTCAAAATCTGGCTTGGAGAAAAAGAAGTCGGTGAAAAGGAATGGCAACGTGAAAAAGCAAAGGAGTTATTTCAATTATTTATTACCACTAATGAACTAATTGCAAAGGATGAAATTATCCAAACGCTCTGGCCAAATCAAGATAAAAAAAATGCTGATAGGGATTTTAAAGTGGCATTAAACAGTCTTCAAAACTTACTGGAACCAGCACGCAAAGCTAGGGCAGCGCCATTTTTCATTATTAGAGAAGGTATGTTTTATGGGTTAAATCCTCATGCGGTAATTGATGTGGATACCACTCAATTTCAAGCGTTGATCCAAAACGGACTAAATGAAATGGATCAAGATAAAGCGATACCTTATTTGGAAAAAGGACTATCTATTTACGAGGGAGAATATTTGCCGGAACGCCGATATGATGATTGGTGTATTAATAAAAGAGAAAGCATGCTCGTTTATTTTTTACGAGGGGCAGAAAAGATGGGCCAATTAATGGTCCGTAAAGAGAAATATGAAAGCGCTATTTTTTGGTGTGAAAGGATACTTGCTAGGGATAGAACCTGGGAAGAAGCCTACCGTTTATTAATGTATAGTTATTATCGAAAAAATAACCGGCCATATGCATTGAAATGGTACAAAAAATGCATGGAGGTATTAGAGGAAGAATTAGGTGTACCCCCGTTGGAACCAACTAAGCATATGTATGAGATGATTATCGAGGCCAAAAGTGTATAGTAACAAAAAACAGCCCTTGGGCTGTTTTTTAATGAGCGTTCATACTAAAGAAGCGAACGCGTTTGACTGTCTGTTGCATGGATTAGTTCTCCCCAAGTAGAATGTCCGCGTTCTATAAAATGCCTCATAAGTTCAATAAATAAATAAGCGGTTGTTAAAGCATCCCCTAGTCCACTATGGCGGTCATAAATTCTCGTTCCAAATGCCATTGCATATCGTTCCAAATCTCTCATATCAAATGAAGGAGCGATAAAACCAATTAAATCGAGCGTATCAATTGTCATGCAATTTTTCAATGCAAGTCTCTCTCTTTTAAGCTCATTTTTCAATGCAATGATATCAAAACTAACATAATGACCAACTAAACAGACTGCTTCTCTAGAATCGACAAAATCCAAAAAGCTCATTATAGCTTCTAAAGCTTGTGGTGCATCAATAACTAGTTCATTTGATATAGAAGTAAGTTCCGTTATATTCCTTGGAATCCTTTGGTTAGGATTAATATAGGTTTGAAACGTATCAGATTCACACACTTCCAGTCCTTTTACAGAAACCGCACCAATTTCAATAATACGGTCTGTTGTTGACACCTGGAATCCCGTCGTTTCAGTATCGAAAACAACAAAGTTTAACTTCTCCAAGGGCGTGGACAAAGGGATTGTACGATAGCTTAAGGAACAGGTTACATTTTTTTTTCGCAAGACATGACCAGCCTTTCGTTGGAGAGTTATAAGTTAAAATGGCTAAGGACCTGACCTTGGAGCTCCCTTAATGTGCGTAAGCTTATTATGAGTTCTTCTTTTTCTCTGGTGGATAATTTGGTGAAAGATACAATAGAGGTCTGTTCCTTGCCACTTCTTAATTGTTGCCAGCGCTGTTTGACATACATTGTTAGAATATGGCTGGATGCTGCCTCTAAATCCTTTGCAAATGCGTCAGAAAAGACTCCTTTTTCCTGTAGCCAACTGATTTTCTCCAACGGTGCCCCCGATTGTTTGCCATTTAAGAGTGATAAGATTTGTAAGCAATGATGATAGGGAAATAACACTTCTTTTTTTATATCAAAATTTTTGCGTTCTAGCTTAAATAATGAACGAATAGGCTGATCAAGGGTGGGGATTGGGTGTTCGCTCTCAATTTGAGTCATTCGGTACAAGAAAATCTTGGATCGTTGCAATTGGTTAGATAGGATGCCTTCAAACCTTTCATGAAGCTTCCTACTGCCAGTAATAAAGCGGTAGGAGAAGAAGTTCTGAGCTAATAATAAATGATCATTTGTCGATTGAAGCATCCAATATCGCAGACGTTCTTCCCAAACCGCTAATGACCCGCGCCATTTTGCTTCACTGCACATCATCAAACCCTTGCAACGGGCATATCCTGATTTCTCCATATTTAAAGTAATTTCTTTTCCTAGTTCGGTGAAATAGTTAGTAGTTTGTTCGCTATCATTCTCATATACAAGGAAATGATCCTGATCTGTCAGCATAAACTGCTCCTCGCGTCCGCTACTACCCATTTGATAGAAGGCAAAAGAGCAGGGCTGTAGTTTTCCTTTATCCTTTAACGTTTGGAAAGAAAGCTCTATTAACCTAATGACAAGACGATCATACAGTTTTGTTACGATATCAAAAGTTTTAAAAATCGGAATTTGATTTCGTAAGAGTGTATCAATTACTTCGTATATGGCACCTTTTACCTGGGGAAGGGAATCCTTATCTACTTGGTCAATTTGCTTAATCGTCCTCATCACATTTTCGCTCTTTTTCCGTAATAAATCAGATAGTGTAATGATTCCTACAACTTTTGATTTCTCAACTACAGGGATATGTTTAATTCCATTTATAAAAACCAAATGTAGAGCGTCATAATAATAAGCAGTTGGAGAAATAGAAATCGGGTTTGGCGTCATCATTTCAATTGAGGAAGCTGTCAAGTTCATCCCTTCGGCAACCACTCTTTTTACCATATCCCTTTCAGTAATAATTCCTTGTAAAATTTCATTTTCGATAACCAAAACAGAGCTGGTTTTCATTTCATGCATAAGTCGAGCGGCTTCTTGTATAGTTGTAACTGGTGTAACGGATACAATCTTTTCGCTCATAATATCTTGGACACGGACCATGAGGACCTCTTGGTCTCCGTAATCCCTTGCTAGTTTGACCTGTTCAGCTAAAGAAGTGTAAACATCCTTTAAACGAACGGAAACTTGAGTAAGTAAATAGTCGTGAACGGTTGGATCATCCCATCTTTTCTTTATTACCTCGAAAGGTATAAATAGAACTTTTACCAATGTAACTGCCTTCACTTCAACCATGACTTCGCTAGATGAAGGCCTGGGCATTCCAAGAAAATACGCGAGGCTTGAGAAGCCAATGATTTCCCCTTTTTGTACGACCTCTAATACTTCTTCTTTGCCATGGGTTTCATTTCTAACAAAAACCTCTGAGAAACCTTCTAGCATGAGTAGAAGGCCATCGCGAGGTTTATCTTTTTCAAGTATCATTTCTGTTTTTTCATACTGTCGAAGCTCACATAATGATAGAAGAAAAGAGGCCGTATTGGGATCCACCCCTTTGAAAAAGGGGTGAAACCTTACGGCATCAAATATTTCTAAATTAAACTGATTTTGGTCCATCATCGTTCATCCAAACTTCGCCATTTTTATAAACCATTTGCTCTGGATAGCGCAAGTCTACAACATCATCTTGAAGTTTTTGTGAAGGAGCCGCTGTGGATAGTGAAACGACAATATTGGTAATAAATGCAGCTGCCGCTCCAAATACACCCGCTCCGGTGTCAATGATTCCGAGAATCGTATACCCGCCATATTTAGCAGCAAAAATATATGCCAATGTGACACCTAAACCTACAAGCAAACCAGCAATAACCCCTTTTGAATTGGAGCGTTTCCACCAAACTCCAAGTACAAGAGCTGGGAAGAAGGTTCCGGTTGCTAGTGCAAATGCCCAAGCAACGATCTGTGTAATCGCTCCTGGAGGATTTAAAGCGATTAAACCCGCTAAAAGAGTAGCGATAACGATTGTCCAGCGTGCAACTGAAAGGCGCTTTTTATCTGTCGATTCTGGCTTTAAGACACGATAGTATATATCGTGGGCAAAAGAAGATGAAATCGCAAGCATCAGACCGCCGGCAGTGGACAAGGCTGCTGCCATCGCTCCTGCTGCCACCAAGCCAATAACAAAATAACCAAGGTTGGCAATTTCCGGTGTGGCCATAACAACAATATCATTGGAGATAATTAATTCACTCCATTGAAGAATACCATCTCCATTTCCATCTGCTACCTGGAGCTTCCCGGTATCTACCCAGGACTTTGTCCATTCAGGAAGTTCGGTAATCTTGCTTCCAGCTACTTTTGTCATAAGAATGAAACGAGAGAATGCTGCATAAGCAGGAGCAGATAGATAAAGCAAACCAATAAATAGTAAGGCCCATGCCCCTGACCAACGGGCCGCCTTCATCGTTGACACCGTATAGAAACGGACAATAACGTGAGGAAGACCGGCTGTTCCCGCCATTAATGTAAACATTAGTGCTAAGAACTGCCACTTCGTACCATTAGTAAAGGGTGCAAAGTATTCAGAAATTCCAAGTTCACGGTCAAGTTCACCCATTTTTCCGACCAGCTCTCCATATGAAAGCCATGGTGCAGGATTACCAGTGATTTGAAGGGACATAAAAATAACTGGGACTAAATAAGCGATGATGAGGATGATATATTGTGCAACCTGTGTCCATGTAATCCCTTTCATTCCTCCGAATGCCGCATAGAAAGCGATTAGAACTACACCAATCATTGTTCCAAGTTTGACATCAATCTCAAATAAACGACCAATAACTACTCCTGAGCCAGATAATTGTCCAATTGAGTAGGTAAAACTAATGATGATTGTACATACTGCCGCAATTACACGAGCGGTATGACTGTTATAACGGTCACCAATAAATTCTGGTACTGTATAGCGACCATACTTTCTTAATTGAGGGGCAAGTAAGAAGGTAAGTAGTAAATAACCGCCCGTCCATCCCATAATATAGGCTAATCCATCATAACCAAGAAGCATAATTGTTCCGGCCATTCCGATAAATGACGCAGCACTCATCCAGTCAGCACCGATGGCCATCCCGTTAAAAATAGGCGGTACGCCTCTTCCTGCTACATAGAAATCGGAAGTCGCTTTTGCTTTGTTATAAATGGCTATCCCGATATATAAACCAAAAGTGGCTAAAATAATTGATAATGAGACCATAAATTGTGTATCCAATGCCATCCCCCTTTTTAACGTAAAGTATTTCCCATCCCTAAAAAAACTTTGTCAA
>JAQSXG010000625.1 GCA_029256785.1 Neobacillus sp. | reverse complement strand
TAATAAATCATCAGTAATTAATACACGCTGTCCAGGTTTAATCGCATCTTTATGAATGGTTAAAACATCAGAGCCATATTCTAATCCATAATTAACTTTAATCGTTTCTCTAGGAAGTTTACCTTCTTTACGAACTGGCGCAAAGCCAAGTCCTAATGAATAGGCTACAGGACAGCCAATAATAAATCCGCGAGCTTCAGGACCAACAACTACATCAATGTTTTTTTCCTTTGCATAGGCAACAATTTGGTCTGTTGCATATTTATATGCCTCACCGTTATCCATTAAAGTAGTAATATCTTTGAATTTAATTCCTGGTTTCGGCCAATCCTCTACGATAGTGATAAATTGTTTTAAGTCCATTACTTTATTGCCTCCTCAGTAATAACTGGCTCTTCTATGACTTCATCAAACCAGTTCTTTAGTTCCTGAAAGGATGAAAATAATAAATCTCTTTCAAGAGCAAACTGGGCTTGTTTCGTTTGATAGGTGTGTGAGTCAGTTAAATCACGCTTATGCGCTTGTTTATTCAATGTAATAAAACCTTTGTTTATTGTAACAAATTCCAGTTCAGAAAACACCTGTGACATAAAAGTGATTGTTTCCTGGGACCAGCCCCGTTTTTTTGCAATCACATCCCCATAGCGTCCTAAATCAATGGGGCCCTTTTTTGTAAGTAGAGCATAAAACCATTTAAAATGATCTCGTGTTGGTATCGTGCTGAAAAAGTCACTATTCTCTTTTTGGAAATAGGCATAAATTCGAGCTGGCTTTTTGCCCTTAAATAAATGAATTAGTATCTCCTTCGAAGGTGGCAGGTCCATTAAAACAATATTGGCACTATGGCTATTAAAGCTTTTCGCCTCTTCAACATCCTGAATATACATAATCTCATCTTTTAGTGCTGGATCTGCTTTATCCAGCTGTTCCCTATTAAAAATAATAAATTTCCTATTTTCTTTAGGGATGGTGCCTTCCATTGAACGAACCCTTTTCACACCACGGTGATCAAATAATTGCCAGCTATCTACCGCAATATCATGGATAAATATTTGTGGTTTACGAATATTGTTCCACTCATTTACAGCTAATTCACCAATTAATGATATATTAGCTGCTGGAGAAATTTGGTCAACTAATGTACCTAAACCAAATCCAATTCCATCTAGACTAGAGCTATCATTATTTACCATTACTTTTAAATGATTTTGTTCAGAACCGATTTTTCTAATTGAAGATATCTGAACATCACTAATTAGTACCTTTGGCTTTGGGTTGTCCATTCCAAATGGTGCGAGAAGATTCAGTTCTTCAAGTGTCGGTAAATTTATTTCATCAAGTTTTATTTCATGGTCTAGCGATGTAACCGCAATAAAATCTTCCTCCGTCAATTGCTCAGTTGCTAGTGTATTTAATCGGGTCCGAAGTAACGAAACATCCTCAAGATTTAGTGTCATACCTGCAGCCATTGGATGACCACCAAAGTGCGGCAAAATATCTCGGCAGGCAGATAAATTCTGAAATAAATCAAAACCGGCAATACTACGAGCTGACCCTTTTGCTATGCCTTTTTCCCGGTCAAAGGAGAGGACAATCGTCGGCCGATAGTATTTTTCAACAAGCCTTGATGCAACAATCCCGACGACACCTGCGTTCCAACCTTCCTTCCCTATGATAAGGACAGAATTCGAATCAATTGGAAAATTTTTCTCTACTTCTTCTATTGCTTCAGCTGTCATTGAGTTAACAATTGACTGTCTTTGTTTATTTAAAGCATCCATTTCCTCTGCTAAGCTCTGCGCTTCATAAGGGTCATTAGTGAGTAACAGTTGAACGGCTAGGTCAGCATTTTCTAAGCGTCCAACGGCATTAATTCTCGGCGCAAGCGTAAAGCCAATGGTTTCTTCCGTTATCGCCTGTGAATTGACCCCTGCTAATTTAAGGATTGCCTTTAAACCAATATTTTGGGTAACTTTTAATTTTTCCAAGCCTTTTTTTACAAGTAAACGATTTTCATCCTTTAAGGACACCAAATCAGCAACAGTTCCTATTACAGCAATCTCAAATAAATGCTCGGGAATGACTCCATAGAGGGCATGTGCTAATTTAAAGGCAACTCCCACTCCAGCTAGCTCCCGAAACGGATAAATACTATCAGGAAGTTTCGGGTGGATGATTGCTATCGCCTCTGGTAATTCAGGTCCAGGTTCATGGTGATCAGTGATGATTAAATCGACTCCAAGCTCTTTCGCAACTTTCGCTTCATGGAGTGCAGATATTCCTGTATCCACTGTTATGATTAATTTTATCCCTGTTTCGGCTGCATGACGAAATGCGGGCTCATTGGGGCCATAGCCTTCTGTAAAACGATTAGGAATATAGAAATGAACGTTTGCCCCTAATTCCATGAGGGTAATCATTAACACTGATGTACTACTAACACCATCGGCATCATAATCACCATATATGAGAATTGGTTCTCGATTATCTATTGCTGCACGAATTCTTTTAACAGCTAAATCCATACCTTTTAGTAAATAGGGATCATGAAATTGTTCTTTTCCATATAAGAAATACTGTGCAGATTCAACAGTATCTATTCCGCGGTTGATAAGCAGCGACGCAACAAGTGGTGTTATATTCAATTCTTTTTCAAGTTTTTTGACTAGTTCATTATTAGATTCACGAACAATCCATCTCGTTTTCGACTTTAACATGCGTTCACCCCTCAGACTTTACTATTATACAGGAGCGGACAAAAGCTTTCAATCATTGATATTTCCCAAATAGTAAAGGATGTAGTTTAAGATTTTTGCGAAATTATGCTCCCTTTCCGCGGGCTCGCCAGTGAGCCTCCTCGGTCGTACCTCCCTGTGGTGTCTCACCCAGCTCGTAATCCCGCAGGAGTCTCGCAAATTTCGCAAAAATCTTTTAAATGTCAAATGTAACAACTCACAATACTACATAAAAAAACCGCAGACCTAGTCTACGGTTTTTTTGCTTTAAACTTGT
>JAQSXG010000624.1 GCA_029256785.1 Neobacillus sp. | reverse complement strand
CCAGCATGAAAACAGAACTCGACGGGATGAGGCAATTACTCAATGATCAACAAAATCAATTTGCAACCTTAAAAGATCAGCTTATTACCATTGATTTAGAACAGGAGAAAGATAAAACGTTAGAAGAACTTATAGCTGATATTGAAGAAGAATACATAAAAACAATCATTCGTGCCGGTTTTAAGTATATTGGAAATTCTGTCTATGTGTTCGGTGGGGGCAGAAATGAAACCGATATTGTCAATGGAAGATTTGATTGCTCAGCCTTTGTTCATTGGGCATTTTCACAAGCTGAAATAGAAGTGGGTCAGACAACAGATACACTAAAAAACACAGGTACTCCCGTCGGCATCAGTGATATAAAGCCTGGGGATTTAGTCTTCTTTGACACCTATAAAATAGACGGACATGTGGGTATTTATATTGGGAATGGAAAATTTATAGGCTCACAAAGTTTTACTGGCGTTGGAATTGCTGATATGGCTACAGGATATTGGGAAGAAAAGTTTAATGGAAGAATCATTCGAATCGCACCGCCAGCAGGAACAAAAATGGAAGTACAACCAATTGATAACAAAGAAGAGGCACTCAACTAAGTGGGTGCCTCTTCTTCGTTTCAGTTATTTCCACCATCAAAACTAAATAGTAAACCCAATCTTCCCTAATTGCTCTGCATTTTCTAAACGTTTAAACGCTTGATGGAATTCCTCCAATGAATACATCCGATCAACTACTGGCCTAATATTATGCTTTTGTATAAAGTTAATCATTTCTAGATACTCTTCGCCACTTCCCATTGTTGATCCTAAAAGCCGGAACTGCCCATAAAAAAACTGACGAAGATTAAGTTCAACTACATCTCCTGCTGAAGCTCCAAATGTAACAATCGTGCCACCTAGCCGTAACTGTTTCAGGGATTTATTAAAAGTGGCTGCACCTACACACTCGATAACAAGATCCATCTTCTCACCAGCTAGAACTTTTTCCCACTCCTCATTACTATCAAAGGCTTTATCCGCACCCATTTCTAGCGCTTTTTGACACTTCTCCATTGAACGGGAAGTTACATACACTGTGGCACCAGCGGCTTTAGCAAATTGCAACAAGAACGTGGCTACACCACTTCCGATTCCAGGAATAAGTACCTTCATTTCTGGCTTTACTTGCCCTTGAGTAAATAGTGCCCGATAAGCAGTCAGTGCTGCCAAAGACAGAACTCCTGCTTCTTCCCATGTTAAATAGTGTGGTTTTGGTAAGGCATTTTCCGCAGGGATAATTATCTTTTCGGCAAAAGTCCCATGGAACGGCAGACCGATTACCTCAAATCCCCTTGGTGGCGCATCACTATTTTCCTTCCAGCCAAGACCAGGATTAATGATTACTTCATCCCCTACTTTAAGGTCAATGACCCCCTCACCAATTGCATCAATGATTCCTGCACCATCTGACCCGATAATTAGTGGTGGCTCTGTTGTTTTATGGCGTGTTAGAACAAATAAATCACGATGGTTTAAACCTGCAGTCTTCAGTTGTACCCGTACCTCTCCTGCTTTTGGTGGTATCTCTTCCATATTAGAGATTGATAATCCCTCGAGCCCTGTTGTTTTAGCATGAACGATTGCCTTCATCCTCTTCACTCCTAACTACTTATTCATTCAATATATCTATCATAATATAGATATAAGTAATTAAACAGCGAAAGGATTCATTTGAAAGATTAGTCCCTTAGTTTGAATTTTTTTGGTCCTCTTTTTTGCCCTTTGCTAAATTTCTGCGGTCACTCCCTTTGGGTGGTTCCTCTAGCCAGCCGTTTTCAATCATTAAGTTTGCACCGTCTTCACCAAATTTAGTGAGTTCAATAATTAGTTCCAAATATTTGAGTCCGATATCTCTTCTTGATGTCACACTTAAAGCAGTTCCATAATAGGCAATGGCTAATTGTGTAGACAATTGTACTTGGTACATCATGAATTTGTCAGAAAAGGTAGGTGTTGTCGAGTTTGTAACAAATGCTTGCCAAGACATAGGTGAATTTAGTTTTTCTTCAATGAATATATTTGTAAAAATCCCAAGATGTTTATTTGAAATATCAGTCCCTCTGTTAATATATTTTCGGACTTTTTCTGATTGGGCCACTTGGCTAAACCCGACTTTTAATGCCACGTGAAGATTCATTTTATTCATATTAAAGGTAATGTCTCCAATTTCGATTCCTGTCAATGGACGACGTTCCCCGAACCAGCCGGTTAGGAAATTTTGATGCTTAACAAAATCTATCGCAGCAGGTGGTGAGAGTACGGGTGGACGTGTAAATAGACCCTTCGTGAGCATGGTATCAATGGTTTTTTCATATAACATCATGGTTTCTGCATTACAATTTATGTAGTATTTTCTTAGGTCAGCACGTATCGATGTCCCCACAGATAGCGCATATCCCGTTAGTCCTTGGAGTGTCATAATATATAAGTAATAAAGGTAGAAAGGATCTTGAAAAAGACGCGGAGCATCTAAAATCACATCCTTATCCGTGAAACCTTTTGGAATAGGATAGTTCTCTCCTTTGTAGAACTCCTCTATTTGTTGGACATGACTTATAGATAACTGTAAGGCCGTCTCATAAATATCTTTAATATCTTTATCGTCTATATGTCCAAGTGCATATTTAAAAAACCAAATCGACATTGAATCGAACATATATTGCGTCCAAAGACTTGACATTTCAGGAGCCGTCAATCGGATGCTGCCATTTTCCATACTTCCCATCCCTTATGTTGTTTTTTTATAGATTTTCCAACCTTTCCACAATTATTCTTTATGCAAAAAAAAGAAACCAAAAACAATAAGAAAACCTCCGTGAAATTAGCATTAGCTGATATCACGGAGGTTTTCTTATTTATTGTAACAAAAGCAAGTGACAACATGGTCGTTTACCATACCAGTCGCCTGCATAAAGGCATAACAAATCGTTGGACCTACAAATTTGAAGCCGCGTTTCTTTAGATCCTTACTCATTTGATCGCTA
>JAQSXG010000623.1 GCA_029256785.1 Neobacillus sp. | reverse complement strand
AATTGCAGGTGAGCAGATTATTAAGTTGATGACTTTGGGATTAACGGAAGAAGAAGCAGAAGCTCAGATTGTAAATGGATTTTTAAAGTAAATAATTATGTTATAATCAAAAACCTCCATACTGATTGACATGCTCCCCTTGGAGTGACAATTTAAATAGTAAAATGTCTGCTACAAGGAGGAGCGTTTTTCAGCAGGAGGTTTTTATTTGCGCGTAAGTAAAGTGAGTATTTACAAGTTCACTTGGAAAATGCGAACGCGCACGTGAACCGGAGAAACTTGCGTAGCGTGTTTCGTCCGGTTAGCAATTAAAACTTAATAGGTGTTATGAACCAATTACTAATATTCTATTCCGCGATCCTAGTGCTGGCAGCCGTGCTCATGCTCATGGCAAGAGTCACCGGAATCGGTAACTGATCCTGCAAGCCATGCAAGGGCAACTTCCTTAACATTTCCGGAACATCCTCGTACTACGTCAATACCCGCATTGTTTAGGACGTTCACGGCTCCGTCACCCATATTCCCTGCAAGCATCAACTTGACACCCATATCGGCAAGAATCACGGCTATGTTAGATTTGCATCCACAACCATCAGGAGAAGCGACTGCTTCCTGTGATAGGATATCCCTGTCATCTGTTGTAAATACGGTAAAGTATTCGCAGTGACCGAAATGACTGTCGATTTGGTCCTGACGTGATGGTAAAGCAATTTTCATATGAAGCACTCCTTTTTTTATAAATAGTGAGGCATAATTATAGTATGCCATAGATAATTTATACCCATTGGATAATATAATAGAACTATAATTGGCATATGTCAATAATGAAATACTTGAACTATTGTCGTAAAAAAGAAAGGAAGAAAACTATAATAGTCATCCTCCCTTCATCGTTTTATATTAATTTATTGTCTTTGCATTTTCGTAGAGCTCTTCTACATCTTTTTTAGATACCATTTTTGAAAGTATGAAAGCAATTACGATAATACCTGGAATATCAATAAGTAATCTTGAAATGGCAAACCTGCTTCCTAGTGCTGCCATTTCAAAAAGAAACATAGGGATTTTTGTGGTTGACCATGCCCCGATGAAAATCAGGATATTCATAAATTTTACACCTTTTTTCATGAATACAGCAGCAACCGGAAAAGCACCGTAAAGAGGACCAGCTGCCGCTGAGCCAATGAAGATAGCTAATAATACGCCCTTTAGTCCGGAACCCTCTCCCATATATTTAACCATTGTTTCTCTTGGTACCCAAACATCAAGAAGACCAAGAAGTATAAAAATAGGTGGGATGACAAGCAACATCTCTTTTACTGAATTTGTGGTAATACTAAAAGCTTTTAATCCTAACTGCCGGTTAAATAGTGTCAGTACAATCATTGCAATAAGTACAATTATAAATACACGGTATCTTTTCATCAATTTTTTCATCTACATCACCACCATTCCGATTATTAATGCAACAATAAACGAGAAGAAAAACGCGAATACATTTCGCAGAACAGAGATTTTCTTTCCAAAGTATTTTGTTTCAACAGGCAGTGTTATAACACCAACCATCATCAGCGTTGAAACGAAAGCAGCAATCTGCATATAACCTGCACCATTTTCCAAAAGAATTGCCGCAGTTGGAAATGCTACAAATCCAGGAATCAATGTTACTGATCCGATAATTGCAGCGAGTACAATACCATACCAACCGGATTCGGAACCGATTATTTTAGAAATTGCTTCTGGGTTAAGAATTGCAAGCAAGAATCCTACAAGTAAAATTACAACAAGAAATTCAGGCAGGATATTTTCAAATGCTTTCCATGCTTTTTTTAGTGCCATTTTTGTTTTTTTCTTATCTTTTATAAAGGATAAAATCAACAGGACAATGGCGAGTCCGTAGAAAATATAGGAATCCATTGGATAGCCTCCTTATTTTTTTAGTATTACATCAGATACAGTTGCAATGGGACATATGGTACACCAGGTTCTTGGCTTATAAACCATCGCTAATATTAATCCGAGGAATGTTGTTGTCATCATCATCGAATAGAAACGATATGATAAATGAGTCAGCCAAGGAGCCAAATCTATTATATCAAATAATTGAGGCATCTTAAATGGTAGTGGGATTAATATCAGAAATCTTAAAGTTTCCATCGCGGGTCTTATATCCCTGGCTACCCCTAAAGTAGACATGATGATAAAAAAAAGACTTACCCCAAAATATGCCAACATAATCCATTTCATATTTCCCTTAATGAAGAACTGAGGGGTTTTCCTTGAGTTCCATTTTTTTGTTTTTCCGCAGTTTGTATAAAGGCTTGCTCTTGGACAATATCCCTGACACCAGGTTTTCTTACGATCTTTTAATAATAGAATGATTGGTAAGGTCATACAAACAATACCAAGTAAAGAAAAATGTATATTAACAAATCCAAGTGCAAAGAAAAAAATTGTGATAAAAAATAATAGCTTATGATTTCGCATGTTTCACCTCAAATTATTTTATTAGAAAGAACTAGTTATTGAATGATTGTTTGAGGCGATTATAGCAATTAGGCGAAGTTGATTCTGTGACATAATCACATGAAATATCAAATATTTAAATTCAATATTTTATGGATTGATTTGTAATATAAAATATTATACAATCCTTTAAATGAAATTTTAAGCATTGATGTATAAAATACATTATATACTGAATTATGCGCTTACTTTGTATGATTGAGATTTGAAAGTTTCTGGAGTATAATGTTAAAGCGGATTTCTTTTAAAGTAAGGCTAAGGACAAAGAATCCTTTGAAAACGATATGAGCTAGTATATGAATACTTGGATTTTTACGAGTTTTTATTAGATAGGGTTATCGGTTAGCCTAGTACCGATAAATGATGTACGAAAGGAAAACAACTTTAATGAAAAATATATTATTAAAGCATCAATTACTGCGCATTCTTATTGAGTTGCGTGGCAATCCCCGTGCTTGTGTTTATACGGAACCAATGTGGGGGCTTTCCATGAATCTG
>JAQSXG010000056.1 GCA_029256785.1 Neobacillus sp. | reverse complement strand
AAAGCTATCAACTAGGATACTTTCATTTCCTTGTGCGATTTGGAATTGAGTTATCTCGTAAATTCACCTTCATGAGTCCTTCTGGGTTTAGGAGAACTACGTTTCTATGCAAACGGGAATTCTGTATTCGCTGTCTTCAATAGTAATCACCAAGTAGGTAGGTACCATATCTATTTGCTGTATAGTAATGATATTTATTCTCATTCCTTTCGCATTTGAAGTGAAAAAATTAAGTATGATAGAAATAATAACTGTTGGACTACGATATTCTACTAAAACCTACAAGAAAATGAATAATAAATTTTTGTGTTTCTCCATCCTTGCATAACAGAACACTCCAAAGAGAAAGGCGTTTTTAAAGAGATTTGAAGAATGTCTGCTCTTTTAACAGGGATTTTCCAAAAAAAGTAGAATAAATAGATATGATGTCATTAATTGGCCGTATTCTTTAAGGAGGAGTTACCTTGTCACACGAACAAATGAATCCCACGATAGAAAAGATATTAGAAAACATTGAGAAAGTTATGATAGGCAAGCGGAATGTTGCTGAATTAAGTTTAGTCGCTTTTCTAGCAGGTGGGCATGTGCTATTAGAGGATGTACCAGGTGTTGGGAAGACAATGATGGTAAGGGCGCTAGCCAAATCTGTAAATGCTAACTTCCGCAGAATCCAGTTTACTCCTGACCTTTTGCCGTCGGATGTTACCGGGGTTTCTATTTATAATCCAAAAGAAATGGAATTTCAATTTCGACCAGGTCCATTAATGGGGAATATTATCCTCGCTGATGAGATTAACCGGACATCACCAAAGACGCAGTCTGCCCTCCTGGAAGGAATGGAGGAGGCGAGTGTAACGATTGATGGTGTTACTCATAAACTACCAAAGCCATTCTTTGTTATGGCTACCCAGAATCCAATTGAATATGAAGGAACCTACCCGCTTCCAGAAGCCCAGCTAGACCGCTTTTTATTAAAAATGAAAATGGGCTATCCTGATATTGCTGAAGAGATGGAGGTTCTAAATCGAGCGCAGAAACAACCGCCGATTGAAGACTTATACCCTGTTATTGACCTTGAAGGGCTGTTAGCACTCCAACAGGAAATAAAAGAGGTATTTGTTGATCATACGCTAAAACGTTATATTGTTGACATTGTAAGTGGGACAAGAAGCTATCGAGGTGTTTATCTTGGAGCAAGCCCAAGGGGTTCCATTGCGTTAATGAAGGCAGCTCAAGCTTATGCCTATATGTATGGGCGTGACTATTGTTTACCGGATGATATTCAATATTTGGCTCCGTTTGTTTTAGGACACCGGATCATTCTAAAGTCAGAAGCAAAGTTTGAAGGAATCTCAGCTGAAGAAGTAGTTAACCAAGTGGTAGCGAGAATTCACGTACCGGTAAAAAGGCTTGTGAAATAAATGAGAAAATGGTGGAGTCCATTCAAAAAGGTATGGAAATTTATCGTCTTACTCTTTTTAATCCTCCTAACCTTTTCCTACGGTATGTTTCAAGGGGGATTTGTCAGCTGGTTTTTATTTTATAGCTTTTTACCATTTGCACTATATAGCTTTGCTTTTTCTTTTTACCCGTTGAAAGGGATAGAGGTCAGCCGACATATTGAAAAATTTAATTATAATGCTGGTGAACCTCTAAGGGTAAAGGTGACGGTGAAGAGGAGGTCATTCTTCCCGCTGTTTTACTTAATTATCGCTGATCAACTAGACGATAATTTAATAAATGCACAACAGAAAGAAAGGGCAAAGGTACTTATTTTACCGGGTTTCAAAAAGGAAATTTCTTTTGATTATGTTATTGACAAACTTCCGCGTGGAGAGCATCTATTCAAAGGCTTTACTTTAAAAGCTGGTGATTTGTTTGGCTTAATTGAAAAGGAAATATCCTATCCTATCGAAAATAAATTAATCGTCTACCCATTCTTTACAGATCTCCTCTATCGACCCTTTGAAAACCCTTTTGATCAAGGAATGACTGCTTCAAGGGAACGGGTGCAGCGAGATACTTCAATGGCTGTTGGAATCAGGGATTATCAGCCGGGGGATCGTTTTTCCTGGATAAACTGGAAAGCAACGGCTAAGCGAAATGAAGTAATGACGAAAGAGTTTGAACAGCGCCAATCACATGATGTCTTTATTGTTATGGATTGTGTGCCAGATAAGCACTTTGAGGCAATAGTAAGCTTTACAGCATCGATGCAGCGTGCCGTCCTGAAAAAAGGGGCAAGTACGGGATTGTTAACAGTAAGTGAAGAAAGGAGTTTCTTTCCACTTGGTGGCGGAGAAAAACAACAGCAGCTGCTGTTGTTCCACTTGGCAAAAGTAAAGGCGAAAGGTAGTTCCTCCTTTGATAAGGTAATAGAAACAGAAGGAATGTTTGTCCAACAAACAGTATCTTTCTTGCTTGTTACTGGCCAGTTAACTAAACGCCTGATTGAGAAAGCGAGCTTTCTCGGACAGAGAAAAGGGAAAATAACACTGTTTGTAATAAAAGGGGAGAGAGAATCCCCAACTTCTGCTGAGTTGTCATTGATAACAATGGCAAACGCACGCGGAGTAAGAGTGATTATGGTACATGAAGGTAATTTTGCTGCAGCCTTTTCGGAGGTGAATTTTTAATGAAAAGAGATTTACCGACCCTCCTATTGTATGTTTTTGGTTTTTTGCTCTTATGGGAATGGTTAAGACCAATGGAACAATTAACAGACACCGAAAATATTGAAATGTTTATCATCTTTTTACTCATTTCCTTTATATGTTCGTATAGTAAACTCCGTTGGATATGGCAATCACTTATAAAGATTGGTTATATTTTACTTGCTATTAATTGGTTTCACTATGAAGAAGGATTTTTTAAGTTAGAGTGGTTGTTTGCCTTTTTTAGCGACCTATTAGGTAACATAAGTTTGATTATCGGTAGGAACTGGTCAGAAATATCAAATGAGTTTCGTAGCGTGCTGTTTTTTGTCTTACTCTGGCTTATGGTGTATTTAATTCATTATTGGCTACTAAACCGCCAAAAGATATTTATCTTTTTCTTAATGACTATTATTTATATAACGATTTTGGATACTTTTACAACGTATGATGCACAAGTTGCGATTGTAAGGACGGTAATCGCGGGATTTGCTGTCATGGGTATGCTCACTTATTACCGGATTTTAGCAAAGGAAAGTGTTAGTACAGGGTCTTCCTTGACTGGTAAATGGATGAAACCATTAGTTTTTATGATTACCTTATGTGTGGTTGTTGGGATGTTTGGACCGAAATTGGAACCAATTTGGCCAGATCCTGTACCCTATCTTACGGCAGCAGCCGACAAGGGTGGCGATGATGGCAAATCTGGTATTTCATCTGTTGGTTACGATGAAGATGACTCACAGTTAGGTGGCCCATTTATTGGTGATGATAGTATTGTTTTTCGTTATGAAGCAAATGTGAGAAATTATTGGAAGGTAGAAACAAAGGATGCTTATACAGGAAAAGGGTGGATGGCTTCTGAGTCGAATCAAGTGCCGTTTCGAAGTCAGGCATTGGTTCCAATCTCTTCTTATCCTCCAGAGGTAGAAACGACTGATGATAAAGCAACATTATCCATGTATATGGAGTACAATCATCTAATCTATCCTGCGGGTATTCAAAGATTCGATCTCCAATATAACTATTTTCTTGAAATAGATACTTTTATGGAGAAAATATTAATATTCGATGCGGCGGCTAAACCTGTTACTCCTGATGCCTATACCGTGGAATTTAAGGTACCTAGCTATAAAGCTAGCGATTTAAGAAAAACAACTGTGGCAGAAGCTACCCTAGCGGATACAGATTTATATTTGAAGTATACGCAGCTCCCAGAAGATATTCCAGCGAGTATTAAACAATTAGCAGAGGGAATTACAGCTGGCAAAACGAACTGGTTTGATAAGGCAAAGGCGGTGGAACGATATTTTAGTGCTTCTGGGTTTAGGTATGACCAACGGAATGTGGAAATACCAGGGGAAGAAGAAGATTATGTGGAACAATTTTTATTTGATACCAAAACGGGTTATTGTGATAATTTCTCAACATCGATGGCTGTTATGCTCCGAACTTTAGGAATTCCAACTCGTTGGGTAAAGGGATATACTGGTGGCGAGTTCATAAAAACTAGCACTGAAAACTTATCTAGAGAGATTTATGAAGTGACGAATAATAATGCCCATTCATGGGTTGAAGTGTATTTTCCTAATCAAGGCTGGGTCCCTTTTGAACCGACAATGGGGTTCACAAATGATGTTTCCATCAGTTACTTAAATGAGGATGGGACTCCTGATAGTACGGAAGTAGTCGCCCCACCGGTTTCTAAACCGCAAAAAGACCTTACAGAGGACAGCAAAAGCAAAGTGGATAAGGATAAGTCCTTTGATATGAAGCTAATTTGGGAGAACGCACAATCGTTTTTAAAGGATTATTGGAAACTACTATTATTTAGTGCCATTGTTGTTATGGCAGCTGCGGGCATATTATACCTGAATCGTGGAAAATGGATCCCGCGTTATTATTTACTTCGTTTTCGGTTAAAGAAAAAGGATGAGAGCGTCGCAGAGGCCTATCTAGTTTTGTTATCTCAATTGGAACGATTAGGTTTAAAACGCAAAGAGAATCAAACACTAAGGAGCTATGCACGTTACATTGATTCCTTCTTTTTATCGAGAGAAATGTCGAGGATAACCAAACAATATGAGGAATACCTATATCATCATTCTCTCCCAGAGGGAAGCTGGAAAGAAACGCATGAATTATGGGAAAATTTAATTAAAAAGACAATCGCTTGACCATAAAAACAACCTACTGATACAATAAGCAGGAATTTAATATTACGTTTTCTTCATATATCCTCGAAAATATGGATCGAGAGTCTCTACCGGGTCGCCGTAAATGGCCTGACTATGAAGGCGGAAATTTCTGTTTTAGCTGTTTACAAGAAAACGAGAATTCTGCCTTCCTGACATTTTTTGGAGGCCGAATACTCGTTTTCTTTTTTTGTGCAATTTTTTCTAGTAAATGTAAATGCTAAGAACACTATTTGGAAGAGGTGGCTATTTTGACAGGGATGAAAGATATGATCGTTGTTTTAGATTTTGGAAGCCAGTATAATCAGTTAATTACACGCCGTATTCGTGAATTTGGAGTATATAGTGAACTGCATCCGCATACTATTACTGCAGAGGAAATTAGAAAAATGAATCCAAAGGGAATTATTTTCTCAGGTGGACCGAATAGCGTCTATGATGAAAACTCCTTCCGCTGTGATGAAGCGATCTTTGAAATGGGTCTGCCTATTCTAGGTATTTGCTATGGTATGCAATTAATGACTGTACATTTTGAAGGGAAAGTTGAAAAGGCAAAGCATAGTGAATATGGCAAGGCAGTTATGAACATCGAACATCAGTCAAAGCTTTTTAATGATCTACCTGAATCGCAGACAGTTTGGATGAGCCATGGAGATTTAGTTGCCCAAGTACCACAGGGGTTTACCGTAGATGCTGTGAGCCCATCATGTCCAATTGCTGCCATGAGTAATGAAGAACGAAACCTTTACGCTGTCCAATTTCATCCGGAAGTGCGCCATTCTGTCTATGGCAATGAATTGCTAAAGAATTTTGTTTTTAATGTTTGCGGTAGCAGTGGTGATTGGTCAATGGAAAACTATATTGAAGAAGAGATTGCCAAGATTCGTGAACAGGTAGGCTCGAAGAAAGTTTTATGTGCACTTAGCGGTGGAGTAGATTCTTCTGTTGTTGCAGTTCTTATTCATAAAGCAATCGGTAATCAACTAACCTGTATTTTTGTTGATCATGGTTTGCTCCGTAAAAATGAAGCGGACCAAGTCATGAAGACGCTAGCAGATGGTTTTCAAATGAATGTGATTAAGGTTGATGCTAAAGACCGCTTCCTTTCAAAATTAGAGGGTGTCTCCGATCCAGAGAAGAAGCGGAAGATTATCGGAAATGAATTCATTTATGTATTTGATGACGAGGCCACAAAGCTTGAAGGGATAGAATTTTTAGCTCAAGGAACGCTTTATACCGATATTATCGAAAGTGGTACGGCTACAGCGCAAACCATTAAGTCTCATCATAATGTTGGTGGCTTGCCTGAAGATATGCAGTTTACCTTGATTGAACCACTAAAAACTTTATTTAAAGATGAAGTTCGTGCGCTTGGAACAGAACTTGGAATGCCAGATGACATTGTTTGGAGGCAACCTTTCCCTGGTCCGGGCCTTGGAATTCGTGTACTTGGGGCAATTTCAGAGGATAAACTTGAAATCGTCCGGGAATCGGATTGGATTCTCCGTGAGGAAATAAAAAAGGCTGGACTTGACCGTGAAATCTGGCAATACTTCACCGTTCTGCCGGATATTCGTAGTGTTGGTGTAATGGGTGACGCACGAACCTATGATTACACAATCGGAATTCGTGCGGTGACATCTATTGATGGAATGACGTCTGATTGGGCAAGAATTCCGTGGGATGTACTGGAAGTGATTTCGACTAGAATTGTAAATGAAGTTCCACATGTAAACAGGATCGTGTATGATATCACGAGTAAGCCACCTGCAACGATAGAGTGGGAATAGAAAGAAGTTGAGAATACGAACGATAATTATAAAACTATGATTATCGTTCGTATTTTTTATTTACAAGAGTAAATTTATCTGCTAATATAAAAAAGTATTTAAGAAATTACTATATATCATGCATCGTATAATGTTGGGGATATGGCCCAAAAGTTTCTACCGAGCTACCGTAAATAGCTTGACTACGAGGTTGTGTTATAAAGATGAGGATCTCCCTCTATTTATCTGCACATACCAATAGTCAGGCGCTCCGGTAGAAGACACCGGAGCGTTTTTTTTATTTCAGATAGATTCATAGGGGGAAGAGAAATGCAAAAGTATTTTCAGTTTAAAGAATTAGGAACGAGTTACCGTCAGGAATTTATTGGTGGACTAACTACATTCTTAGCGATGGCGTATATATTAGTAGTCAATCCGCTAACATTAACACTTGCTAGTGTAGAAGATTTACCAGATGCGTTAAGAATGGATTATGGAGCCGTATTTGTTGCAACAGCTTTAGCTGCAGCAATAGGTTCAATTGTGATGGGGTTACTAGGAAAGTACCCACTAGCTTTAGCACCTGGTATGGGGTTAAATGCATTCTTCGCATACACAGTTGTTCTAGGCAGTGGTATTCCTTGGGAGCATGCACTTGGAGCCGTATTTGTTTCCGGAGTATTTTTCTTTATTCTAACAATGACCGGTCTTCGTGAAAAACTAATAAATGCTATTCCTGTTGAACTAAAGCATGCGGTTGGTGCTGGAATTGGATTATTCATTACGTTCGTTGGTTTGCAAAGTGCTCAAATTATTGTAAACAACGATGCTACTCTTGTTGGGTTAGGTGATTTAACAGCAGGCCCTACATTACTTGCGATATTTGGAATCGTCGTTACTGTTATTTTAATGACTAAAGGCGTTAAAGGCGGCGTATTTTATGGAATGATCATTACTGCCGTTGTGGGGATGCTTTTCAATTTAATTAACGTACCAGATAAAATTGTGGATTCTGTACCAAGCTTAGCTCCAACCTTTGGAGCAGCTATTACATCATTAGGTGATAGCTCCTTTTATTCAACTGCCATGGTTGGTATCGTCCTTACGTTTTTGTTTGTTGATTTCTTTGACAATGCGGGAACACTTGTAGCTGTAGCCAATCAAGCAGGTATGATTAAAGATAATAAATTACCGCGTGCTGGTCGGGCATTAATCTCTGATTCTATTGCAACAACAGTCGGTGCGGTCCTTGGGACATCAACCGTTACCTCTTATGTAGAATCCTCCGCAGGAGTTGCAGCTGGTGCAAAAACGGGATTTGCTTCACTTGTTACGGCGGGGCTATTTATCCTATCATTATTTTTCTTTCCACTACTCTCTGTTGTTACAGCAGCAGTCACGGCTCCAGCCTTAATTATCGTAGGGGTACTAATGGCTGCTTCTCTAAGAAAAATTGATTGGTCTCGTTTTGAAATTGCTGTTCCATCTTTCCTGACGATGATTGTAATGCCGTTATCATACAGCATTGCAACAGGGATTGCGGTTGGGTTTATCTTTTACCCGATTACGATGATTGTTAAAGGGAAAATGAAAGAAGTACATCCAATCATGTATTTCTTCTTCGTGATCTTTATTTTGTATTTTATCTTCTTATAATTGAGTGGGGAAGGGCTGTGAATTTCACGGTCCTTTTTTTATTGTAAATTTCATAAAAAATTCATAATCTTCGCAATTATAATCGTGTTTTTTGTGCTAGCAGCAGTATGATTAAACTGTAAGGAGAGTAAGTGAGAGGAGTGGTTAGTATGAATATCCTAAGCGTTCAGGATCTGCGAAAAAGCTTTGGTGAGTTGGATGCTGTGAAGGGGGTGTCCTTTACCGTTGAGAAAGGTGAATCTTTTAGTTTGCTAGGGCCAAATGGCGCAGGGAAATCGACGATAATTAATATGATTACCGGATTATTTCCTCCAACAGCCGGAGACATACATATAAACGATATCAATGTTGTCAAAAAACCAAAGCAAGCACAGAAATTGATTGGAGTTGTCCCACAGGAAATTGCCCTCTACGAGACGATGTCTGCTAGAGAAAATTTGAAATTTTGGGGGAGAATGTACGATTTGTCCGGGAAGGCTCTGGAGAAAAGTGTGGATGAGGTCCTCGAGATTATAGGTTTAACAGACCGGGCTAAGGATAAAATTGGTACCTTCTCAGGAGGGATGAAAAGACGGGTAAATATTGGCGCGGCTATTTTACACCATCCGCAATTATTAATTATGGATGAGCCAACCGTAGGAATTGATCCCCAATCTAGAAATCATATTTTAGAAACAGTAAAACGATTAAACCAGCAAGGGATGACGATTATTTACACTAGTCATTATATGGAAGAGGTAGAATACCTTTGTGAACGAATTGGAATTATCGATCATGGAGAATTAATTGCTTGCGGTACGTTACGTGAACTTAGGGAGACAATTGGTGATCGTTCAAGAATGATCATTTTGTTTAACCAACAAGAAGTAGACTTGGCAAAGCTCACCAAAACTTTATCAGGTTTATTTGTTGAAAAAGATTTCGAGGTGAAAGATGGCGAAATTATCGTTTTTCACAAACAGCCTCAATTAATTTTAAGTGATCTTATCCAAGGTGTGACAGAGACTGGGACAAAGGTTACTTCAGTAGAAATTGTCGAACCAAACCTTGAAAGTGTCTTTTTGCATCTTACTGGAAGAAATCTAAGAGATTAGGGGGGATAACCATGGTGTTCTGGTGGCTTGCTTTAAAAGATCTGCTTACCGTTGTCCGTGATAAAAAGGCGCTTTTAACCCTTATCTTGATGCCGCTGCTGTTAATCGCGATTTTAGGATCAGCTTTTAGCGATATGCTGAAGGAATCCGAAGATAGTACGATTCAGAAGTTCTCGCTAGGAGTTGTTAATTTAGATAAAGGTCAGTTTAGTAAGGTATTAACAACTGAGGTACTTGAAAAACAATTATCAAAACAAATGAATGTTATTTATTTTCAGGAAGAAGAACTGTCTGAAAAAATTAACGACCGTAAGCTTGATGTAGGAATTGTCATTGAATCAGATTTCACATCAACATTGATGTCCGGTAATCCAGCTAAAATTAAGCTATTAACGGTACCTGACCCTGGAATAAAATCAACGATTGTAACAAGTGTAATTGAACAATTCTCCCAATCGCTTCCCGTTGAAGCGGTAGCGGCAAGCTTAGCTGAACCTGTTGTCGGAAATCAAGATTCCCTCTCCCAAGAAAAGCAAATCAATCAAACGCTCCTCAAAGAATCAGCTATCGATGCAAAAACAAAACCAGTAAGTTCATTTCAGTATTATGCCGCGGCAATGAGTGTCATGTTTTTATTAATGACTGTTGTTCAGGGAGTATCAACAATGTTTCTCGAAAAAGAACAAGAGGTATATAAACGATTGATGCTTACCCATTTAACCTATAACAATTATCTCGCAGGAAAAATGCTTGGATTGATTGTCATTTGTTTAGTCCAATCAGCAATTATTATAGGTGGCACCAGCCTACTATTTGGGGTTGATTGGGGGAAATCTCAATTTGGAATTATGTTAATGACAATTGCCTTTGTGATTAATGCATGTGGTCTCGGCGTAATGGCGGGTTCCTTTATTAAAACAGAAAAGTCATTTAGTGTTGCCGGAAGTCTTGCAACCCAAATCATGGCGGCTCTTGGAGGAAGTATGGTTCCATTATATGTCTTTCCTGAATGGGTCAATCTAGTGACAAAAATCTTACCTAATGGACTTGCACTCCAAACCTATTTAGATTTTATGTCGGGTACAAGACTTGTTGATGCCCTTCCGGCTATCGGTGGTTCCATCGGTTTAGGAATCATCTTTTTTGCTATTGGTTTAATTCGCCTTTCTAGAGAAAGAGGTGGTCATTATGCTTAAAATATGGAACATAACTTCGCTACATATGAAGGAATTCTTTACATCACCTGCTTCAATCGTCCTTATGTTTGTTTTGCCAATTATGTTTGGTTGGATATTTGGTGGAATGTCACTTGGTTCTGAAGGGAATAAACCAATAGTCAATGTCGTTATTGGTAACAATGAGGCTAACGAGGAAGTCCTGGAACTGTTAAAGAAGAATGACCATTTTGAGTGGAGGAATGAAACAGAGGAGCAGGCAAAGAACAATGTATCGGAACAGGAAGTTGTTGCCGCTGTAGTGATACCAGAGAATATTGAACAGCGAATGGCAGAGAAGATGCCTTTATTTGATATTATTGTACAAACAAAGACGGAGGATTATTTAGCGCTTCTTCCGCATTTACAAGGAACGGCAAGTTTAATTACCCGCTCAAATCAAGTCACCAAGGGTCAAGATTCTAGTGCATTCCGGAACCTGCTGACTACTGTCATAAATAGTAAAGGGATAGCCGTTGAAAAACAAGTAGTCCAGAATGACAATACCAGTTCTGCGGAAGTGAATTTAATGTTTGTTGGTTTTGCTATCATGTTCATGATGTTTGGTCTTGCCGGGGCTGCTTCAACGATACTTGATGAACGAATCGGTGGTACATGGGGAAGGCTAATGGTCGTCCCTACCAGTAAGTTGCAAGTCAGTCTCGGGTATCTTTTGGCCTATTTTCTAATGGGCTGGATTCAGTTTGCGGTGTTAATGGTTGTTATGAAGTTAACTTTTGATACGATCTGGGGGAACTTACTGTATATGATTCCTTTTGCATCTCTCGTTATCGTTTGTGTTGTTGGTTTTGGACTGATGATTGCAGGTATTGTCAATACAAAACAACAAGCAATGGCAATTAGCACGGTCTTAATCGTAGTTACCTGTATGCTTGGTGGTGTCTATTGGCCAATAGAGATTGTTCCAGAGGTTATGCAAAAAATGGCATTAGCTGTCCCGCAAAGCTGGGCAATGTCAGGTTTTAAAGAAATCATTAGCGGAAGCCTTCATATAAATACACTACTTCATTCTTCTTTAGCATTATTAGGTTTTACGCTAACTTTCTTTTTTATAGGAATAAGGGGAATCACCTATAAGTAGTCCTGTTCTAATGTTGCCATTGACTTCTTGTTTTGCCTCTTATACCATAGTTATTACTACTAGCAGGTCGGCGAAATGGGGATATTCTGTCATGGTGAAACTACTAATAGATAAAGTTTTAAATAACAATGTAATAATCGCAGAACACCCCTCCTATGATGAAGTCGTTTTAATTGGCAAGGGATTAGGTTTCAATCGTAAACGCGGAGAGTATATTGATACAGAAGCAGTAGAAAAACTATTTGTACTGAAAAATGAAAAAGAGCAGGAAAGTTATATTAAATTGCTGCCTTTTATTGATAATGATTCACTTGAGGTAATTATTTCGGCGATTGACCTCATTAAACAAAGAACAAATTCTATGTTACATGAACATATTCATGTTGCTTTAACAGACCATTTAATGTTTGCTATTACAAGGTCATCAAAGGGCATGGAAATAAAAAATCCTTTTCTCGTTGAAACGAAAACGCTTTATCGACATGAATATGAAGTAGCGTCCGAGGTAGTTCAACTCATTAAAGAGAAGACGGGTATATCCTTACCTGTTGGTGAAATAGGGTTTATTGCGCTCCATATTCATAGTGCACTGACAAATAAGAATTTGTCCGATGTGAATCAACACTCCCAGCTTGTAAGCAGATTGGTAGGAATGGTAGAGGAGCAGTTTGAAATTGAAATAGATAAAGAAGGCATTGATTATATGAGGCTTGTCCGACATCTTCGATTTACGATTGAAAGAGTAATTAAAGGCGAGCGGGTAGAAGAACCAGAAAAAATTGCTTCTCTATTGAAAGAAGAATATCCAGTATGCTATAATCTGTCTTGGAAACTCATTAAAGTAATGCAACAAACATTAAAAATGAAAGTATTTGACGCAGAAGCCGTTTACTTAACCATGCATCTGCAGCGAATACAGAAAAAATTTAAATAGCTATTATTTTTTACGTGTTACTGATTCGATCAGGCATGAGTAAAAAAGTTTAATTGAATGAAGGTATTAGGGGTATTCTATACCCATAGCCTCATTTAAGTGAACTTTTACTCATGCCTTTTTTGCGTTAATTATTAAAAAATTGCTTAATGAGTTAGCAAAAAATTTAGGAGGTAATTTATATGTTTAAAAATGCATTTGGTGTTTTACAAAAAGTCGGTAAAGCACTCATGTTGCCTGTTGCGATATTGCCGGCAGCGGGAATTTTATTAGCTTTAGGTAATGCTCTTCAAAACCCAACCTTATTAGACATAGCACCATTTCTTGATAACCAAGCAGTAGATATGGTAGCGAGCATCATGGAACAGGCAGGTAGTGTAATATTTGGAAACCTGGCCTTACTATTTGCAGTTGGTGTAGCGATTGGACTTGCTGGAGGAGAAGGAGTAGCAGGCCTTGCAGCGATTGTAGGATTTTTAATTATGAATGCTACGATGGGTACTGCTTTGGGAATAGATGCTGAAAGCTTAAGTGCCCATCCGCAAAGCTATGCCTCGGTTTTAGGAATTCCGACGCTACAAACTGGTGTTTTTGGCGGTATCATAGTAGGTCTTATTGCGGCTTTTATGTATAACAAATTCTTTGAGATAGAATTACCTTCCTATTTAGGATTCTTTGCAGGTAAGCGGTTCGTTCCGATTGTAACTGCAGCAAGTACAGTATTATTAGGTTTACTAATGATAGTCATTTGGCCACCGATTCAAGAAGGTTTAAATGCCTTCTCAACTAATATGGTGGATGCAAACAGGACAGTTGCAGCTTTTATATTCGGGGTTATTGAACGTTCATTAATTCCATTTGGATTACATCATATCTTCTATGCGCCATTCTGGTTTGAATTCGGTAGCTACACTAATGCAGCCGGGGAACTTGTTCGCGGTGATCAAGCTATTTTCATGGCACAAATTAAAGATGGTGTACAAAATCTTACTGCTGGTACGTTCATGACAGGTAAATTCCCATTCATGATGTTTGGACTACCGGCAGCAGCGTTAGCTATTTATCATGAAGCGAAACCTGAGAAGAAAGTTTTTGTTGGAGGTTTAATGGCTTCAGCGGCCTTAACATCTTTCTTAACGGGTATAACAGAACCACTAGAATTTTCATTCCTATTTGTAGCACCAGTTCTTTTTGGTATCCACGCAATTTTTGCCGGATTATCATTTATGACCATGCATCTATTAAATGTAAAAATCGGAATGACTTTCTCCGGTGGATTAATTGACTATATTTTATTTGGATTAATTAATCCGCAAACAAATGCATGGATTGTTATCCCTGTGGGACTTGTTTTAGCAGTCATTTATTACTTTGGTTTCCGGTTTGCAATTCGTAAATTTAATTTAAAGAC
>JAQSXG010000622.1 GCA_029256785.1 Neobacillus sp. | reverse complement strand
CTATGGACGTTTTGGGTGTGGATGACCTGGGAGCGTCAGGGGCATTAGCAATTGTAGATCTCGTTAAAAACAGCCAATATACCGCGCTGTTTGCTGATGCGGTTCCCAGTCAGGTGATACAGAGCATTCTGCAATTTGACACTTCTTTCATGGGCCTGGATTTATCGTTAGTCCCTACCTTGTTAACAAGTCTTGTCATAATCCCTATCCTATCAACGATAAGTGCATTTGTACTATGTTTGATTCAAAATAAGGAAAACGTACTGCAGCAGGAACAGGGTGCATGGAGCAAATGGGGAATGACCGTATTTTTAGTTTTGTTTTCCCTATACTTTACCTTTGTTGTTCCCGCCGGCGTTGGAATCTACTGGATCTGCAGCAATGTCTTTGCCATTGTGCAAATCTATATATTAAATTGGATTTATAATCCGAAAAAGTACATTGATTATGAATACCTGGCGGCTTCAAAAGAAGCAAATCGAATATTGATGGAAAGCAAAAAGCTGAAAAAGCTGGAAGAAAAAGAGTTTGCCCCCAGGGAAAAAGCAGATTATAAGCGCTTTTTAGATACCGAAGGGAAAAGATTGGTTTTTTATTCAGAAAGAAGCGGATTTTATAAATATTTCGAGAATGTAATTAAGGAGATACTGACACGCTCGGATATCACCATCCACTATGTAACGAGCGATCCCAACGACGCGATATTTAATCGAGATGAGGAACAAATCATTCCATACTATATTGGTGAAAAAAAGCTTATTTCGCTGTTTATGAAAATGGATACGGATATCGTTGTAATGACCATGCCTGACTTGAACAATTACCATATTAAAAGATCGCTGGTGCGAAAGAATATTGAATATATTTTTATGCCCCATTGGTTGACCAGCGTTTCGATGGTAGTGAGGAAAGGTGCCTTGGATCATTTTGATACGGTGTTTTGTGTAGGTCCTCACTGGGTGGAGGAAATAAGGGCTACTGAGAGCGTCTATGGTTTAAAGGCAAAATGGCTTATCGAATGTGGTTACGGTGTTATTGAGAACCTGGTTGATATGTACCAAGGCATGAACATAAATCAGCAGGAGAAACCTCAAATTTTGATCGCGCCTTCGTGGCAAGAAGATAATATTATGGACAGCTGCATTGATGAGCTATTGGAGAGCTTGTTAAATGGAAGATACAGGATAATGGTCAGACCGCATCCGGAATATATCAAAAGGTATAGAAGTAAGATGGAGAAGTTTCAAGAGCAGTACAAGAATAAAATGGGTGAAGACTTTGTACTGCAACTTGATTTTTCATCGAATCGAACTGTATTTGAATCTGATTTGGTAATCACGGATTGGTCTACGGTAGCACATGAATTCTCATATACTACAAAAAAACCCTCCTTATTTATTGATACCAAGATGAAAGTGATGAATCCGGAATATGAGACTATCGGGATCACCCCTATTGATATCTCGCTCAGAAACGCTATCGGTACATCGATCAAGATAACGGAGATTGGAAATGCCGCGGAGAAAGTTGATGAATTATTAAAGGGGCCCGGGCAGTATAAAGAGCGGATTACGGCTATTGTGGATCAGTACGTCTATCCCTTAGGAAAGAGCGGAGAAATAGGAGCCAAATACATTCTGGCAAAGTTAATGAAATAGGATATGCAGAAAGGTACTTAGATGGATAAAAATTATTGGATTGAGTATTATAAGAAAAACTTGGCCCCTCACGAGCCGTCCCAATTTGCTTTGGACATGCGGGAAAGACTGGAGAAGGGAAAGTCTCTTTTTGAATTGGGTTGTGGAAATGGAAGAGATAGCATTTTTTTTGGAAAGAATGGGTTGAATGTAACCGCGATTGATCAGGCGCAGAATGCAATCGAAGAATTAAATCAAAAATATGAATATATTGAATTTTTGGTGGACGATTTTGTGGAATCGCTTTTGTACAAACAAAGGGAATTTGATTATGTATACAGTAGGTTTACCCTGCATGCCATTACTAAAAGTGAGCAAAATAAAGTTTTCAATAATGCATATCATTGTTTGAAAAATGACGGTCAATTATTGATTGAAGTGCGCAGTACAAAAGATCTTATATATGGATTGGGACAAAAAGTAGGGGAACATGAATATATTTATGAGAATCATTATAGAAGGTTTGTGGATAAAGCTGAATTAGAAGAAGAATTGACTACAACAGGTTTTAAAATTATAATGAGTGAAGAGGATAAGGGATTTGCGCCTATAAGGGACCAGGATCCAATTCTTTTACGTATAGTGGCTCAAAAGTAAGTGCGCTGAAGTGAGAACTCGTCAGCGGAGTCACTTGATGAAATAAAAGAAGGAGATGGATTTAGAGGTTAAGTTATAAAGGGGAATTTTACAACGGAAGGACAAGGATTTAACAATGAAAAGGAGATTAGCTATAACTTATTTTACCTTATGTTTTATGCTGTTTGGAACGATAGAAAGTCTGGCTTACTTGGACCCGAGCACAAGTACATATGTGATACAGATTGTTGCAGGGGGCTTGATCGCGGGAGGCACGGCCATCGGCATTTTCTTTCATAAGTTTAAGAAGACTGTAGTAGGAAAAAAAGATACACATTCTGTAAACAATGCTGAAAGCAGACAGGATATAGGAGCGGGTAAAACATTGACGGCTGAGGATATTTTGGCTATGTCAGAAGCCAAGGCAGGAAAATAGGCGATGCTGTTAAGCAGGCCGCATAACTGTGTGCTCAAATTGGCTAGATTTAATAATATACAATACTCATTTATTAAAATAGGTATTATATATTTTAATAATTTGAGGGAGTACTTTAGAAAGAGAAAACTCTTCAATCTTATTTTGTGATAAAGTAAAAAGGGAATGCCGCACATTAGGGTTGTAAATCATTTCGAGAAGGAGAATCGCAATTTGTTCCTGATTCCCTTTTGAGAACAATAACCCATTCACTCCATGCTCCACCAACTCCCGATGCCCCTTGATATCACTTGCCACAACCGGCAGCCCGCAGGCCATTGCC
>JAQSXG010000055.1 GCA_029256785.1 Neobacillus sp. | reverse complement strand
CGATGCCTTCAAAGAAGCCCATAATGGCCCAGCTAACGGTGGACAAGATTCACCTATCTTGGGAAGTGAAATCATTATTTCTGAGGTTGCTTCAAGTTTAGAATAGATACATGATCACTTACTTGTAGTCCTAAGGTCAGATCCTGAAACTCTAAATAAAATGTAGGCTAAACAAGTTTCTAACAGAAATCTTGTTTAGCCTATACTTTTCTACAGATTTTCTGACCTATCCATGGGATTCAGGTAAAACCGCATCTACTTGTGATAAGGTTCATTCCGGTTAATCCGAAAAGCACGATAAATCTGCTCAATCAAGATTAACTTCATTAGTTGATGAGGGAAGGTCATTTTTGAAAAGGAGAGTTGTTCATTGGATCTTTTTACTACTTCTTCACTTAAGCCTAAAGAACCGCCAATGATGAAGGCAATCTTGCTCTTCCCGTAGGTCGCAAGCTTATCTAAAGTATCTGCTAGTTCTTCGGAAGATTGCATTTCGCCATTGATTGCGAGGGCAATGACATATGTATCCTGACTAATCTTAGCAAGTATTCTTTCGCCTTCCTTTTGTTTCACCTGAACCATTTCTAACTCACTGAGTTCTTCCGGAGCTTTTTCATCCGGTACCTCAATAACTTCAACCTTTGCATATGCGGTTAACCTCTTTAGATATTCCTCTATTCCTAATTTTAAATATTTCTCTTTTAATTTGCCAACCGTGACAATGGAGATATTCACAATTCACAGCCCTCCCTTTTATGTTACAAACAGTTTACAAACAAGTTATGCACAGGACTTATCCACATATCCACATTTTTTATCCACATATTGTATGAGATCATTCGTTCGCCACTATATACATGGCAGTGTATTGGCAATATTCACAGGTTGTTGATAAGTTATCCACATCAATTTTTGTTAATACTGGAAAGGTTTCAAACTCATCTACAACTACATCCAGTGCAAGTTCCACGTGTTCTTCACAGCAATAAATCATCCTTTTCCACCTCACTCTTTTTAATTGTTAATTATCATAACTCATTTTCTGTTATTATTTACTCCCAGAATATCTGTCATACCAATCCCCTACACCGTTACAATAATACCATAAGAAAAAAAGGTGAGTCGCTCACCTTTTTCTTTTCTTGCTTTTTGCTGTGTTATAAAGAGGTCTGTTGATTGGAGCTCCAGACACTTCGCTTTCCGCGGGCAGTCCGGGAGCCTCCTCGTCGCTTCGCTCCTGCGGGGTCTCCCGTGACTTGCTCTTCCCGCAGGAGTCTTCGTGTCTTCCGCTCAAATCAACAGAGTTACTATGTTAAAAATTTCGCTTAACACAGCTTTGATTCTTATTGTGAATTATCACTCGCTAATGTAAGAGTTGTATCCATTAGCTTTCCTTCGCGGTAAAATTTAATCTTCATTTGATCTCCGATTTTCTTCTCTTGATAGAGATGCTTTCTGAGGTCAATTACGTCATTAATTTCTTCTCCATCCATTTCAACAATAACATCAAGCTCTTTTAGCCCTGCCTTTGCAGACGGAGAATTAGGAACCACTTGGCGAAGTGCAACTCCATACGTTACATCCCTTGGGAGCTTTAGCGCCTCTTCTTGGTAATAACCAGGAATCTCAGCAACAGATTTTAAATCTACACCCATATATGGCCGCTTCACCACTCCATATTGTTCAAGGTCGCTAATAATCGGTTTAGCATAATTAATTGGAATCGATAATCCAATCCCTTCAACTGCATTCTGTGCTATTTTCATTGAATTAATCCCAATAACTTGTCCTGCAATATTAATTAACGCACCACCGCTGTTGCCTGGATTAATCGCGGCATCTGTTTGGAGGACCTCTGCCTGCCAATCCATTATTCCATCCTGATTAATATCGACTGGTATGGTACGATTAATTCCAGAAATAATTCCTTGCGTTACAGAGCCTGAAAAGGTTGTCCCGAGTGGATTTCCGATTGCCATAACTGGCTCTCCCATTTTTAATACATCAGAATTTCCAAACTCAGCTATTTTTTTTACATGGTCAGTATCAATTTCTAGGACAGCTAAATCTGTCCATATATCTCCACCAAGCAATTCAGCAGGGATCTTTGTACCATCCGTTAGCGTGACCTCCAGCTGTGTTGCTCCTTCCACAACATGCTGATTTGTTACGACATAAGCTTTATCACCGGATTTTTTATAGATTACACCTGACCCAGTTCCTGCCGCCTCCTGTGAACCGCTACCGTCATCTGACCAGAAGTTAGAGTTTTGTATATTATTAATTCCTACCACCGCCTCTGCAGCCTTATCAATTGCTTTGGTAGTATCCGAGTTCACATCATATGATACTTGTTGTTGAATTGGATCTCCTTGATCACCGTTGTTTCCCCCTGTTGGCTGGTGTTGATTTGGCTGAACATTGTATGGAAGTAGTCCTTGATTTGATAATGTCGGTATTGAAAAGATAACTAACAAAGAGCCAATGATTGCACCTGCAATGCTAGCGAGAAAGAATCCGCTTTTACGGCCTTTTTTTTCTGAAAAATGTTCCTGTGAGTGATCATCATAGTAACCCATTATAACCATACCTCCCTTTTAAAAGATGCTATTATATATTTTGGCTTATCTATATAATTATACTCCTTTAAAGAGAAATTTATAAAGTTTACAACGTGGATTAAAGCAATCAACTGGATAGAATTCCTATTTTGTTGATCTGATGTATAAAAAAGTAAAGACCCCTTTTAGGATCTTTACCTTTTTGGTTATACTGCAGTTAAAATAGTGGGTGTTTTAGGGTCAGTATCATAGACTTCAAACTGTTCACCTACGATTAAGCCTTGGCTCTCTAGCGTTTGAGCAACTGACATCCTCGCTAATTCCTTCATATTATTATCCAGACTTAAATGCGCAAGATAAATCCTTTTTGTCTTATCCCCGATTACTTCACTCATCGCAATCGCTGCATCCTCATTGGATACATGGCCAACATCACTAAGAATTCGCCGTTTTATGCTCCAAGGATACCTTCCCATTCTCAGCATTTGCACATCATGGTTTGATTCGAAAATAAAGGTATCTGCATTGGAGATGATCCCCTTCATTCGATCACTGACATAACCTGTATCTGTAATTAGGACGAGTTTTTTCCCCGAATGGTGAAAAACATAAAACATCGGTTCAGCTGCATCATGTGATACTCCAAAGCTTTCAATATCCGTACCTCCAAAGCTCTTGACAGCTTCTGTGTTGAATATCATTTTTTGCTCAGTTGGAATTTCGCCAACAGAACGTTCCATAGCTCTCCATGTATTTTCATTTGCATAGATTGGTAGCTTATATTTTCTTGCCAAAACACCGATTCCTTTAATATGATCACTGTGCTCGTGGGTAACAAATATCCCCGTTAATTTACTTATATCACGATCAATTTGGCCAAAAAGGGCCTCCATTTGTTTCCCGCTAAATCCCGCATCTACCAGAAAGGAGTGTTCATCTGACTCTACATACAACGCGTTCCCCGTACTTCCGCTGGCTAAGATGCTATATCTTAATGACATTCTCCTTCACTCCAAATCCCTATTTTCATCGGTGTTAAATTGAATAATTCGTCCTTCAAAGGCATTAACAAAAAGGCTTTCCTCATCATCAACAACAAAACGCCAAGTTGGTGTTAACACTTGGGAAGCCGCTAACTGGATAAAAGTTGAATAGCCCAGTTCAATTTTTGTTATCTTACTATCTGGCTTCAGAACACCTTTTTGATGTAAAGTCTCGATTGCTTTTAACGGAGCGAGGATTTCTTCCTTTTCCTTCAATTCGCCTATTCCCTCTAAGTAGGTTTGATCATATGAAACGATTTGGTTTTCGCCATTATAATAGAAGGTAAGCATCCCACTAATATTTTCATAAAGAGGCATACCTTTATACTTTTGGAAGTAAATGATTGCCTTTTTTTCATCATCCTTCTCCCAGAACTGATACTCCTCACCAAATAACACATTATCCTTAATAAACGTAGTCAGCTCATTAGGCTCGAACTTTTCGTTCAATTGAATAGGTTCTTTCAGTATCACTTGAAGGGTTGTACTCGGGTTCTTCACTAACCTTTTTTCTCCATTTACCTTTTCTGTATCAGCATTCTCAAACATCTTCGGCTTCCCGTTTAGATACTGATCTTTAATTGGTGCTTTGGGCAATTCAACGTTAATTTTAATTTCATCTAACTTTAACTTATCGTCAATTGATGCCTTACTAATAATTTCATATTTATTAGCATCCCGAATTTCCATGAATTGATATAAAAGATAAACATCCAAAATTAAAAACGTTAAGATAAAAATTGTTTTAATTTTACTCCAATCCATGCATCAATCCCCCCAGGTCATCCATTGAGATCTGCCCCCATCTTTGATCATAAAGGTAAAACCAAGCAGGCTTTAAGAGGATTAGCTTATTTTCGTCTGTACCTCTTTCCATTTGATAGCCTAATACAATCTCCTTTAGTAAATCTTTTCTAAAGCTCTTCTTCGACTCCAAATATTTCAAAACTTCCTTCCCTGAGGGAACAGTAACCTTTTTCGATTCAGTTGTTAACGGAAGCTCTAAGGAGATATTTGGTCTTACATATTTAATAATTTCATCTTGGCCCCATATTTCCGTAATTTCAGTTAACCCCCTATCATTAAAAACAGGGAAACCGTCGTTACTATAGAGCTGAAAAGTAACTGAGTGATTTACTTCATCCTTTGAAACATATCAATAAGGATCTGTCCATCCTCCATGTTCATTGATATAATCAATACTCCTTTTTAATAAATCATAGGAGTTCCCTGTGTAGTTTTCCTCTGCTGTGGGGTTTACGTAAACTAGCATATTACTATCATCATTAACAGTCATTTTACTTGAAACATCCGTGAACTCTTCACCGTTTGGAATAGTGCTTTTTTGTACAAAGCTAGGATTATTAAACAGGGCATCTTTAAATGCTTCAGAGTTAAGAATGAAGGGTAAATACTTATATTCCATCATTTCTCTTCCACCCTCTGGGATAAATACCGTCCGCTTTTCCGTTGCTTCAAAGGGGAAATAGGATGGATATTGCCAAGCACTCATAAAGAAATTCTTACTAAATTCATTTATAATTGCTGGGGTTACATGACTCATATAAACCTGCTTTTTATCTGCCGATACAAAGTATACTGTCCCATTGTCCTTTTCAGAGCCTTCTACCTTAATAATAATGCGTTCAAAATTAAAGGAAGGGATATTTTTATCCTCGAATTTCAAGACATTCCGATAAAGGTCAATAGGTACATCCCCTGGAAAAACAATTTCTACATTACCATTTCCGTGCATTAATTCCTTGATATTGTGGAATTCATTTGAGAAATTTTTAACATCATAAAACGACCATTGGCTAATATCTTTTATTAGAGCATCCAATTCTACTGAATTCGTTGTCCCATAATGTTGATTATTCAAGTGAACTAATACAAAATCTGGGCGGATGATCTTGTTTATTTCCTGCTTCTCGCTAAAGGTAACCTCAGCAACATAATTACTACTATCCAAGGTGTTAAAGTTAGGCTGGTAGGTCCATAGATTCCATGTTAATACTAAGCTAAATAAAACAAGGACGATTAATATCAACGATTTACTAGTTTCATATTTCATTACCATTCATCCTCTTCTGTTTTCTCGTAGGGGAGAGAAAAAGAAATAACTGTTCCGTTTCCTTCTTCACTTAGAGCCCATATCGAACCCCCATGAGCATTCACCATCTCTTTAGCTATCGCCAATCCCAGTCCTGTTCCGCCTAATTTTCTCGTCCTTGCTTTATCCACGCGATAAAACCGATCAAAAATCTTACCAATATTTTCCTTCGGAATCCCGACACCTTCGTCAGAAATACTAACAATTATTTTCTCAGATTGTTCAATAATGGAAAAGGTAACTTCCCCACCTTCAGGCGAGTACTTTAAAGCATTGGAAATGATATTGTAAAGAACCTGTGTCATCTTATCTTCATCAATTTCCACAAATATTGCCTCTGCTGGTAGTGCACGATTAAAGGTAACATTTTTCTCTTTCGCCATTTCAAACCGGTCAATAATTCGGTGAAAGAAATCAACAAAATTTACCCATTCCTTCGTTAATCGGTAATCCGTACTATCCAGTTTTGAAAGTTGCAGAAGATCGTTAACTAAACGAATCATTCGTTCCGTTTCCGTCCTCGTTACTTCTAGGAAATTTGGTGCAATTTCTTCGTCCTTCCATGCACCATCAGCCAATGCCTCTAAATAACTCCGCATGGTTGTGAGTGGCGTTCTTAACTCGTGAGAAACATTCGCGACAAATTCTCTTCTTTCCACATCAATTTTCTCTTGATCAGTTATGTCATGGAGAACAGCAATTAAACCATTTACAAAACCTGTTTCCTTCTGAATGACGGAGAAGTTAGCCCGAAGGATATACGGTTCTTTTTTTGTACTATAATCCAAAATTAATGAATCTTGCTCTTCCAGTAAATCTTCAAAGGTATTTGTGTCAGTTAAGCCGAGCAGCGAAACAATAGGTTGGGATAAAACTGTTTCACGTGAAACATCCAACATCTCTGCAGCCGGTTCATTAATAAGGATAATGCGCCCTTTACGGTCCGTGGCAATTACACCATCAGTCATGTAAGATAAGACAGATGAAAGCTTCCTTCTTTCACCCTCCGTCATCGCCTGTGCTTCTTGGAGCTTCTTGGTTAAGTTATTGAACGTAACCGCTAAGGTTCCTATTTCATCATTTCCATAAACCTTAACCTTTCGCGAAAAGTTTCCTTTCGCCATCGCTAAAGCTTGTTTTTTCATATCCGAAATAGGTCTTGTTATCGTCTGAGCTAGTAATATCCCTAATATCGCAGTAATAGATAAAGCAATGGCCGTTCCAGTTGTAAAAATACTATTAATTTCTTTCATTTGGGTAAATACATTTTCAACCTTTGCTTCTAAGTAAATCGCGCCAATTACTTTCCCACCTGATTTTATCGGGGTTGAGAGCACCCAAATTCGGTCTTTACTTTGCGGCTCAATGAGAATACTGCTTTGATCCTCTTCTAAGACGAGTGATTGGGTCACTAAAAGCTCTGTCTTTCTTTGTCCGACGACCCACTGATTACTAGGATGTGAGGAACCAATAATTTTACGGGTCCTGCCATCTATTACTTGAATTTCAGAAATATCTACGGATTCAAAATCACGAAGAACCAGTTTAATTTCCTCTTCCAGTGTAGGATCTTCAGGTGTCCTGGTTTTTTCCATTTCTTCAACGATATTATAGGCAAGCAAATCAATCCGTTCTTTTAAAGATGTTTGAAAGTTTGTCCGCAATGTTTCTTCAAGTTGTCGAACAAAATAAACACCAATGATTTGCATAGCAACTAGTATTAGTAAGACATAAATGATTACAAATTTCACATGTATCGAGCGAAAAAAACTAACTTTCTTCATTAAGGCATTACTCCTGATCAGGATTCCGCAGATAGTACCCGACTCCTCGACGAGTTACAATCCAAGTCGGGTGACTAGGGTTATCTTCAATTTTTTCACGTAATCGACGAACGGTTACATCTACTGTCCGAACATCACCGTAGTAATCATAGCCCCAAACGGTTTGAAGTAAATGTTCCCTCGTCATGACTTGTCCAATATGCTTAGCCAAATAATATAGTAATTCAAATTCTCTGTGCGTTAATTCAATTGTCTCGCCACGCTTTGACACAACATATGCATTGGGATGGATAATAAGCGAACCTACTTCGATTTCATTTGATTCACTTTCTGATTCTGGTTGTGTAACAATCACCTGGTGACGTCTTAAATTTGCCTTTACTCTTGCTATTAACTCTCTCGTGCTAAAGGGCTTCGTCACATAATCATCTGCACCCAGCTCCAAACCTAAAACTTTATCGATTTCAGAGTCTTTCGCAGTTAACATAATAATAGGCATATCATACTTTTTCCGTACTTCCCGGCATACTTCCATACCATCTCTTAATGGCAACATAATATCCAACAGAATTAAGTCTGGTTGAATTTCTTCTACCTTCGTTAAAGCTTCATTTCCATCGTAGGCACAATAGACATCGTAGCCTTCCTTTTTTAAATTGAACTGCAATATATCTGCGATTGGTTTTTCATCGTCTACAACAAGAATCTTCTTTTCCATACCATTGCTCCTTTTAAATAATCTATTGATTAACCATTAAAAAGCAAATCTACTCTCATTACTTTACCATGGTTTTAGCTGTAATTCATCTATTAGTAGTATTAGCAAAAAATAGTGTAACCCTCCAAAATTTTTCAGTCTATAACATTTTTGTATCCTATCAGTAATAGAATATGAAAAATAAAAGAGTCTCCAGCAGTTAAACTAGAGACTCTCCTTATCCTATTACCCTTATCTTCCTACAAATGAAAGTGGATTTTGGTTTACTCCACCTTTAAATACTTCAAAATGTAAATGAATACCTGTAGAGTTTCCTGTGGACCCCATAACACCAATATGTGATCCTTTTGAAACGGTTTGTCCCACACTCACATCAATTGAAGATAAATGCGCATAAAGTGTACGTAATCCATTTTGATGGTCAATGACAATCTTATTTCCATATGCTCCACTATAACCAGCAGATACAACCACACCATTATCAGCGGCCATTATTGTACGATTGCTTGGTCTAGCTATATCTATTCCTTGGTGCATGCTGCCCCATCTATATCCCCTCTCACTGGAGATATAACCACCTACTGTTGGCCATGCAAGGCTGCCGCTACCACGGGAAGGAATAACCTTGGTACCCTTAACTACAACATGATTAACTGGCTGCTGTAGAACAGTCTCACTTGTAATCTCTTTTTTAATTGTTTTTCCGCTTTGTTCTGAGATAGTATATGTGACTGAACGGGAACCATCTTTACCTTCTTGCTTAACCTTTGTTTCACCCTTAGGCATCGTAGCGTCATTTTCCACTTCATTTGCGAAAGGAATGACTTCCTCTTTTTTCTCTTCTTTGGTAACGATTACATCAAGATATGGTTTTAGTGCTGTTATATTTACTTTTTGTCCAAGATTTAATACTGTATCTTCGTTGATGCCAGGATTCAATTCTAATAACTCAACAAGCTTCAATCCATTATCATTCGCAACTGAACCTAGAACATCGCCCTCTTGGACAGTGTATTCTTTCATTTCTAAAGTACCGTTCTGTAATAGAGTGACAGCCTCCGAAACAGTAACAATTTTTCCAGGTAAAACTTTTTCAGTTTGAACTGAAACATTTTTAGAAAGTGTAACGTCTAATAAACGAGATTCATTTTCCTTAAGTTCAGGCAATGTAGTTGTAGGGGAAGCCTTTCTAGCTTCAAGTTCTGCTAATTGCTCTTTTGTTACATATTTAAGTTTTAGACTTTCAATAACTTCTTCAGCAGTTTCTTTACTGTCTAAATAAACCACTGGATTACCATCAATAACAATAGCAGAAGCTTCTGCTTGGAATTGAACAGCATTCTCCATATTCTGAATGGCTTCTAGATTATTTGCTGTTGAATGGAATACTTGTTCAGAGATATATTCAACTTGTGGGGCAATCTGTAAATCTACACCCTTATGTGTATTCTTTAAGGTCTCGACCTTTTTTGCAATGATCGTATCAACTACCTCTTTATTTGAAACGGTGCCAATATATGTTTCGTTTAGGTATACATAATAAACAGTTGTTAGTTTGAAATTGCTAGCTGCATTTGCAGGCATATTACTAAATGCAAATGTCGAAGCAGCTAATGCAGTTATAACAGCCATTTTTAGAGATCGTTTTTTCGTTAATTTACCTGATTTTTTTCCTTTATTAAAAAACAACATTGGAATCCTCCTAAATTACGGAAACAACCCTCTTAAACTAGTACCTTATATCTATAAAAGAATTTCCCTACTTTTTTATCCTCTATTACTTTAACATATTTCACTCTATATAGACGAAAAGTCTCGATAATGTAACAAAAATGTATAATAGCTGACATTATTCTACAAAGTATGCGGTAGAATATAGGACGAATGTCTTACTGGACACATCAACCAAGTCCTATAAAGCCCGGTTTTATAAGGTTTCTAGGAGTCCAACAGCATATTTTTAGTAAAAAGGATACTTCATATTTTTTGTATCATTACTGTTAAATAATGGATGTTTTATTACAATAGTATTTCGATTTTACAAAAAAAAGGAAGCCTACAATTGTAAGCTTCCTTTTTTAGGATGGCGCAGGACGGAATCGAACCGCCGACACAAGGATTTTCAGTCCTTTGCTCTACCGACTGAGCTACTGAGCCATAATTTTAAATTGTTTCCTAAACCTTGATTACAGTAAACCTTCGTCCCCATCTCAGAAAGTTGATTCAAGCAGCAGCTCGATGGTTACGCTGAAGATTATGCACTGTAGCTTATTCGATCGTGCTCTACCGACTGAGCTACTGAGCCATATATATGTATATTACGTCTAATCGTTTAGCCATTTTATTAAAAATGGCGGTCCGGACGGGACTCGAACCCGCGACCTCCTGCGTGACAGGCAGGCATTCTAACCAACTGAACTACCGGACCATAGTTTTTTCAAGTGCTTTACTTGAAATAACTAAATTGCGGGGACAGGATTTGAACCTGCGACCTTCGGGTTATGAGCCCGACGAGCTACCGGACTGCTCCACCCCGCGACAATAATAATAAAATAATTGGTGACCCCTACGGGATTCGAACCCGTGTTACCTCCGTGAAAGGGAGGTGTCTTAACCACTTGACCAAGGGGCCAATATTGAAAGTTATTTTGCTGGTGCAAAAAACTTGGTGAGCCATGAAGGATTCGAACCTTCGACCCTCTGATTAAAAGTCAGATGCTCTACCAACTGAGCTAATGGCTCGAAACATTAAATTGTTACCTAATCTTTTATTACTTAAAGTCAGATGTTCCGTTTACATCTTTCCAAGACGTAAACTCCACAACTCGAAGCAAATTCATGAAGCAATGCTCGTTGCTCTACCAACTGAGCTAATGGCTCTCACTAATATTTTTTTGTGTCCAAAACGTTTCTGTTTGTGACGACGCTTTTTATAATAGCACGGATGTTAGAGCAAAAGCAACACCTTTTTAAATATTTTTTGAAAAATGGCTTTGTTAAAGATCGTTGTTTACTTTTTAATTTTAAGAAACTAAAAATAATCGGAGGAAATCCGCTTATTCGGTAAAAAGTATTAAAAATAGTCAATATAGACGGAGAGATTCCGCCTATTTCCTTAAAAAACATAAAAATGAGCGATTTTTCTTAGCATAACCGGAAAATCTCCGCTTATATTCCACGAGACTAGCTCCATTTTCTAAATAACAGGAAAATCTCCGCTTATTTTTACTTCGCTGCTTACTTAACACAAATCAACAGACTTTAATAAAAATAATAAGTCCTCGCTCCTGAGGACTTATTATCTGCCTTAAATTTGTCTCCAAGGACTGCGAACCACATTCGTTTGATTACGATCTGGCCCAACCGAGAAAGTCGTTAAAGGGATACCTGTTAGTTGAGTTACACGTTCCACATAGTGGCGCGCATTTTCAGGTAGTTCATCCAACGTCTTACATCTCGTGATATCCTCAGCCCATCCTGGTAGTTCCTCATAGACAGGTTCACATTCAGCTAAAACCTTAAGGCTAGCAGGATATTCGGTAATTAGTTCATCTTTATAGCGATAGGCGGTACAAATCTTTAATGTCTCAAGACCAGATAGTACATCGATAGAGTTGAGAGAAAGATCTGTTAAGCCACTAACACGACGTGCATGGCGTACAACAACACTGTCAAACCAGCCAATTCGACGGGGACGGCCCGTTGTCGTTCCATATTCACGTCCAACCTCTCGTATACGACTTCCTATCTCATCGTGCAATTCTGTTGGGAAGGGACCATCACCAACGCGTGAGGTGTATGCTTTACAAACACCAACGACATGGGTGATTTTCGATGGCCCAACACCAGAACCGATGGTCACTCCGCCGGCAACAGGATTAGAAGATGTTACAAATGGATATGTACCCTGGTCAATATCTAACATCACACCTTGTGCGCCTTCAAAGAGTACACGTTTGCCTTCATCCAAAGCATCATTCAATACGACAGAAGTATCACAAACATACTGTTTAATTTGTTGTCCATACTCATAATATTCTTCAAGAATCTCTTCTTTTGTAAAACCTGTAGTCTCGTAAATCCGCTCAAATAGACGATTTTTCTCAGCAAGGTTCCGCTCAAGCTTTTCTTCGAACACATCATGTTCAAGTAAGTCAGCCATCCTTATTCCCACACGCGCTGCTTTGTCCATATAAGCTGGACCAATTCCCTTTCCTGTTGTCCCAATCTTGTTCGCACCCTTACTTTCTTCTTCTACTACATCAAGTTTTAGATGATAAGGAAGGATTACATGTGCTCGATTGCTAATTCGAAGGTTATCCGTTGTAATTCCTTTTTCATGTAAATAGGCCAATTCTTTTACAAGCGCCTTTGGATCGACAACCATTCCGTTTCCAATGACGCAAATTTTCTCTTTATAAAATATTCCCGATGGAATTAAGTGCAATTTATAGGTTTCACCATCAAACTTTATCGTGTGACCAGCATTATTGCCCCCTTGATAACGAGCAATTGCTTCTGCATTTTCTGATAGGAAATCTGTAATTTTACCCTTTCCTTCGTCTCCCCATTGCGTACCAACAACTACAACTGATGACATTAAGGCACCTCCAAAGTATACGTTCCATTAATTATATAAATCCACTCACTATTTTATCAATTTTTGGGTAGAAAAGTCAATAAAACACGAACATTATATATTCAATTAAACTTATACGTTCGTAAAATAGGAATATAGTAACATAAAAAAGCTAACCAAATTTTTGGCTAGCTTTAGTCTACGCACCTGGAGCGGCATCATACCGTGTCTCTAGATTTACGAATTTATTATATTCCTTTACAAACGCCAAAGAAACTGTCCCAGTTGGACCGTTACGCTGCTTTGCAATGATGATTTCTATGATGTTCTTATTCTCTGATTCTTTGTCATAGTAATCGTCACGGTATAAGAATGCTACGATATCGGCATCCTGCTCAATACTACCTGATTCACGGATGTCGGACATCATTGGACGTTTATCCTGACGTTGTTCTACACCACGGGAAAGCTGAGAAAGTGCAATAACCGGAACTTGAAGTTCACGCGCTAATTGTTTGAGAGAACGGGAAATCTCAGATACTTCCTGCTGACGGTTCTCACCCGAACGCCCGCTTCCTAAGATTAATTGCAAATAGTCGATTAAGATCATGCCTAAGCCATGTTCTTGTTTTAGACGGCGGCATTTAGAACGGATATCACTAATTCTAACTCCAGGAGTATCATCAATGAAAATACCCGAATTAGAGAGACTGCCCATTGCCATTGTCAATTTACCCCAATCATCATCCGTCAATGATCCGGTACGAAGGCGTTGCGCATCAATATTACCTTCCGAACAAAGCATACGCATAACAAGCTGTTCAGCGCCCATCTCAAGACTAAAAATAGCAACATTTTCATTTGTCTTCGTTGCAACATTGGATGCAATATTCAAGGCAAAGGCCGTTTTACCCACGGAAGGACGGGCACCAACAATAATTAAGTCATTACGCTGGAATCCAGCCGTCATCCGGTCTAACTCGGCAAATCCTGTAGCAATACCGGTAATATCACCTACACGATTGTGCATTTCTTCAATATTGTCATACGTACGAACCAGTACATCCTTAATATTGTGGAATGCCCCTGCATTTTTCCGTTGAGCAACGGCTAGTATATTTTTTTCTGCTTCGCTTAATAGTGCTTCTACCTCATCTTCACGGGCATAACCATCCGATGCAATCGAAGTGGCTGTCCGTATTAAGCGTCTTAGCAAGGATTTTTCTTCTACGATTCTAGCATAATATTCAATATTGGCAGCTGTAGGGACAGAACCTGCAAGGT
>JAQSXG010000054.1 GCA_029256785.1 Neobacillus sp. | reverse complement strand
ACCATAAGCAGCACTGTCACACGTAGTAGCAGTCAAGTGAAAACTTGGCCGCTATGCATATTTCTTGAAATTCAAGTTTCAGGATTTATGTATAGCGGTCAACAATGAGAAAGGGGATTAACCAAATATATGAATGTTAAAAGAAAATCAGTTTTATTTTCTTCCATATTTTCTCTTATCTTCACCATTCTATTTTTTTATTCTTCACCAGTTCATGCAGCGTCCATGCCATTCAACGTTCAGCCGGTGGGAAAACACTATCAAAGCTTGGGCTATTTTAAAGTAAATATTAAGTCAAAACAAACGGTTGACCTACCGGTACAGGTCAGTAATTCATCAGGGCAGTCCATTACAATTGATGTAAATAAGCTGAACGGTCTGACAAATCCCAATGGGGATACACATCTTATGTATGTGCCGGGAGAAAAAAAAACAACTTCAAAATTGACTGATCCAAAACGAGCAATCGCTCAATATCTTACGGGTACAAGTAAAATCACATTAAAGGCTGGGCAAACCAAAACTGTTCACTACAAACTGTCCATCCCTGGAACTTTGACGGATGGAACCATAGTAGGCGGACTAGCCTTTGAGCAAGAGGGGCAAAAGCTACCGAAAACAAATAAAGGCAAGTTGACCATAGGAAACGTTGTTGAACGAACAATTGGCGTAGAAGGGGATTTTGCTAAAAAAGGGTCAGGTAACGTAGTGAGCAGTAAGCCTTCGATAATGGTGACTCCCTCAGCACCTTATTTTTTAATTCACCTGACTAATAATTCCCCTCAAATTATTAGCGATGTGCAATTCAATTATAAAGTACAGCAAGCAGGAAAAAATCTATTTTTGGGGGAAATCAGCTCATTCAAAATGGGGCCTAAGAATTCGATTGGCTATCAGATTCCATGGAATTATAAAAAATTTACTGAAGGTCAGTATACACTTCATCTAAGGTTGATGGCTAATGGAAAAATCACAAATTATTCTTATAATATCACAGTTCCGAAGCAAAATGTCGCAAATTATCAGGAAGAAACGCAACCGGTTAAACCTGTCGCTGAAACAAGAGATAATAATATAATTCAATGGCTATTCGCATTAGGCGGTGTATTAATCGGAGCAGTAATCGTAATTCTAATTTTTTATATGAACAAGAGAAAGAAGACTGAGAAAGAGAAAAAATCAAGGAATGGTTGAGGAAGGTGAGTAGATTGAGAAAGTGTTTCAATTTTTTAGTTATAAGCCTATTGGTTATCTCTATTTGTTATTCATTTATTCCCTCAAAAATTACTTGGGCTGCAACTAATCCATTAATAACAACAACGACATATCAAAGTACTGAAGGGCGAAGCTATTGGCAATCCTCAGATCTTCGCGAATGGCTGAATAGTAATGCAGCCGTAGGAAAAGTGGGTTATACAGATACTACGCCTTCCTATTCAGGGGAAGCAGGATTTTTAAATGGATTTACAGCGAATGAACAGAATGGAATTGCTGTGGCAAATCATAGAGCTTATATATCAGGTATTGACAGTGAAGTCAAGACAGGTGGAACAGCTTCATATTCTTCAGGTTGGAGTACACCTGATTCAAATTCATTGACGGCATCGCAGGGCGATTTATTAAGTACTTTGGATTCAGTGTACTATCAATCGGTTAATGATAAGGTTTATTTATTAAATTTAGGTGAAGCTTATAAATTTGTACAGAAACGTGGACTTTCTTTAATACGAGATTTGACCCCACAGGCACAAACAAAAACAGGAAATTACGCAAAAAGTGTTGACTGGTGGTTCAATGCTCCGCTATCTCCACAAGCAGGTATGGAAACAAATTATTATACAGATGGTGATGGGACTGCTAATACTAATGCCAACGGTAAATATGGTGTGGTTCCTGTAATTAATTTAAAACCTACAACATTAGTTTCTGGAACAACGGCAAATAACTTAAACGTTGGGCAGACAGTGACTTATGGGCATTATTTAGGCCAACCTATTGAGTGGCAAGTTATCAATATAACAAATGGGTATCCAATGTTGCTTGCAACGCATGTCTTGGATATTAAAGAGTTGGATGCAAACGGTACACAGACACATGAGTATTCTAATTATATAAATTTTCCAACAGCAGATATTAATTTAATTTCTGAAACGATGTCGCCAACGGGAAGTATTTCAGACACAACAGCACCAGTGCTTACAGTAACGAACAGTAGTGACATGTTCTCTCGTCAGAATGGGTCGTATACATTAAAGTTTTCTGCGACAGATGATTCATCCGGTGTGGCTTATACAGTATTGCCTAATGGGTCTAAAACAACTGCAACAAGTTTTAGTTATACGATTACAGCAAATCAGGATTATGTTTTTAAGACGGTAGATAAAGCTGGAAATTATCGAGTTTTGACATTACCAATAACAAATATCAATCCACCGTCTAATGTACAGATTACTCCGTCAGCAACTGGTTGGACGAATAAACCCGTCAATGTCAATATTTATGCGACAAACAGTGCAGGAATATCCGGATACTCAGGAACACAGGGTGGACGAGATAATTCTTTTTATACGTTTCCTAACTACACGTCATATAGCGGTAAGCAGATTGAGATTTCAGGAACTGTTTCATTAACAAAAGCGACGGCCTCAACATCAGGTATTTATGCAAATGCTGGATTAAGTTTTATGAGTCTTAATTCAGATCAGACCGAGTATAATTTATCTCACAATTGGGATGTATTTAAGTCCATTTCACTGTCCACATTACAAACAAATGGTGCTCAGTCATTTGATATGACGGTTGATGTACCGAGTAACTATAATAGTAATTTGCAAGCTTGGTTGCAATTGAGTATTACATCAGGTAATTCTAATTATGCTGTTAAATGGTCAAATCTGTCATATAAGTTGATTAGCACAGATGACTTTGGTGTTAAGTCAATCACTTTACCGAGTGGACAGGTAATTAACAGTCCAACATATATGGATACTCTGTCAAATTCCGGAACCTATACTTATCAGGTTTTAGATTCACGTGGCGTGACAACGTCGAAAAGTATTACGGTTCAAATTGATACGACATCACCAAGTTTGAGTGTTTCCGGTAATCCAACCACGATAGTTCATGCTTTGCCCACTTTAACAGCAACAGGAACGGATGCAGATAGTGGTGTTAAGCAAATTGAGACACCCGATGGAATTTGGCACAGCGGTGATTCTGCATCGTATACAGTTCCGGGGAATGGTACGTATAATTTCGTCGTACAGGATAATGCCGGAAATCAAACGACTAAGAGTGTTACGGTAAGCAATGTTGGGAGCCTTCTCTATTTTGATCCCCCAGCAACAACAACTGCGACAACAGTTTTGAAAAGCGACCAAACTAAATTGGATCTTTCGGGTACGGATTTTCAGCTTGAGGATAATCGCGGCACCGGAGCTGGTTGGAATTTAACGGTTCAAGCAGGACAACTAGAGAGTACTTCGGGGAAGCTTTTGCCGCAGGGGACATTACAGATGTGCGCACCTGGTATAAGTGGTTCAGATTCAACGCCTACAAGCCCTATTTCAGGGTATCAGTCAATTGATACAGATTCACCGGTTAGTGTAGTGAGCGCGGCTCAGAACACCGGAGAGGGGCAATACAATATAAGTCTTGCCAATAATATGAGATTGAATATTCCGGCAAGTGCATTTGCTGGAACGTATAAAACGACGATAACGTGGCAACTTGAAAGTGCGCCCTAACAAATATAAAAATTGTTAATTAAGAGTTTAGCAAACCAGTTGCTAAACTCTATTTTTTTAAGAAGAGTTAGTTGATCGATGCATAACATTTTATACTCATATTTCTTAAGGAGAGATTAATTTGGTAAAGAAAAATATTTTAATTGAAGTAAGATATATTCTCATTACGGCTTTGTTTGCTTTATTGTATTTTATGTACTTGGGCCCTCGACTTGTTGAAGAAAATCTTACACACAGTTCACCCTACACCCTATTATTAACCACCTTAGGCGCACTAATTCCCATCGTGTTTATCATTGCGATGTTCAGAACGTGGTTTATAAAACTTTGGAAAAGCAAACAACATACATTTTCTTTTGCAGGTTTTTGCCTGTCAATTTATCACGGAATCGTAGTTAGTTTTTGGATGTTTATGCTTGGTGTCTCTTACGTACTATCACCGGTTGCTGTCGTAACAACCTTCTTTGTTTCGTTAGTAATTGCATATGTAAAGGTCATTGTGAGACGAACACCAAAAAAGCTTGCTGAAGATATTCGCTTGTTATTTCAAGCTTGTGTTAAAGGGTTCGAGTCATTTTTACCTGTTTTTTCACAAGGATGCAAAGATTTTTACGGCGTACTAAAGGGGCGAGATATGAAACCTTTCTTTCTATTTTTGTTCCTCACATTTCTATTCGGTGGGACGCTCATTGAACTATTTAAATGGGCTGTTAGCATTATGTGGCGGTAAAAAATGGCGCCAAGGTAACTTTGTCATTAAAAGATCAATTAAACAGTCAATTTGTGAGTAAAGAGTTTAGCAAACCAATTGCTAAACTCTATTTTTTTACAAGTATATTTTCATTTTGGAGGGATGATAAATGTCGAAAAGGGTATTCAATGAAAAAGAAATTGAACACGCACGTGACATGGATATGCTGTCTTATCTTGAATCTAAAGGTGAGACATTTACTCAAACCGGCAACTATTATAAGCATAATGAACACGACAGCTTAGTAATTTGCCCTTCCAAGGGATATTATGTATGGAACTCTCATGGAGGTCGGGAACGGGCTGATAGAAGCTGTATCGATCTCGCAATGGCCTTCTTCAATTTAAACTTTTCAGAAGCTGTAACGGACATTCTGGAACATTCCAATGTAAAAAAAATTGATCGCTCACGAGAAAGTGTTCACCGTGACTTTAGCTACGAAAGAGAAATTAAAGAGAGTCACGATACTACAAGTTTAAAACAATACTTATCCGGAGAACGTAAAATCAATACATGGTTAGTAAGTGAACTCATTGAAAAAGGATACATTGCCCAGGACGTACATCGGAATGTTGTATTTAAATGGTTTGATCCGGTTAGCAAAAAATCAATTGTGGGAGCCTCTAAAGAAGGTACGCAAATACTGCCAATTGAAAAGCGAATTCATCCAAATAGGAAACGGTTTAAACAGATCATATCAACGGGGAATCACGGGTTTTATTTTGATATAGGCAAAACTGCTTCGATTGATAAAATATACTTTTTTGAATCGTCGATAGATGCTATGTCCTATTTAACATTAAAAATTGATCAAGGGAGTCAGGATATTCATAATGCCCGGTTTTTATCGATGGAAGGTTTGAAAGTAGTTACCCTCATTGAGAATTATAAGCTTCTTGAAAATAAATTAGGTCATGAAATTGAAGCCCACGTTTGTGTGGATAATGATATGGCTGGACATCAATTCTTTCACAGCTTGGAGAATTATAACTTTATCCGGAATGGAAAACCAATGTTAAAAAATGATATTCCTTATGATTTAGTCATTCCTAAAACAGCCTATCAACTGTTCAAAAAAACAGCTGAAGAAAAAGGAATTGATTGGACTTGGGTGGCTGCATTCCAAAAAGTCGAAACCAATTTTTCTAAATCAGGTAAGAATGCATCAGAAGAAAATTTTCATATGTTTTTTGATGAAAGAGAACAACTTTCCGAAGAGCAAGCTGCTTTTATGTGTGCTGAAATGATTGAAAATCACACCGAATTAAATGGACAGGTGAACATAAGATCAATCATTAGACGTCAATTTCCTGAAACAAAAGACTTCACTACAGTCGTCCAGTTAGAAAAAAAATTGTCCTATTACCATGAGAAATATGAGGGCAATTGGTTTCAAGTATCAGAGCGTATTCCGAAGGACTGGAATGATGTTCTTGTTGAAAAGCACATTCAAAAGAATGATTTCATGATTGAACCTCGAAACATCATGAGCGATGAAGAATCGTTTAGTGACAGAAGAATACGTGCTGCGAGAATTGAATACCTGGAGGGACATTAACGATGGACGAAGGATTTCAGGATAAAGTTGACCGCTTTTGGGAACGTGTATTACATCCGTTTAGTAACGGAAAAACGAAGTTATTCAATGACAAAGGTGGATGGTTTTATTATGGAATGGGAGCTGCAACTATTTTAGTAGCTCTTTTTCTATTGGTAAATATTTTGAGCTATCAAAAGACACATATTGAGGATAGTGGGATTGGAAACAAAAGTTTACTTACTTTGCAAAGTGTGGACCTTAACATCATTTCTGAGATGTATAATCCCAAAAATAATTATGCGCAGATCTTGATTTCAGCATCTAACAGTGATGATAACGGATCACTTTATAAAGTAGAATCCATCGTTTCTGAATTATCTTCGCGAGCGCAATTAAAAAGTAAATTAGTACAGGTGACGGATCAATACTATGTATTAAAAATCTACAATTTGCCGGATGATTTTGAACAAGTGGTAATTGACATTGGTGTGTTCAATCTAGATAACAATGAACAAGTAAGTGACGTTGATCTTTCAAATTTGCTTACGTCAAGTGCCAAAAATTCGAATTCGAATAGCGGTGATAATTTCGAACAAGGAACTTGGAAACTCTCGGGAGTTCATATGAAAAAGACATCAATTAGACCGGAACCGAAAGATTATTACACTATTCTTTACACCAAGTTGGAACAAGAAAATGCTTATAAAATCATAAACAATATTAATAAAGTTATTCTCTCGGATAAAGAATCATCAGCTAAATTACAGCGGCAGATTAAGAGTCTAAAGGAAAGTGAACGTTACCAAACGGATGAAGAAATTAAGAATACTGAGGACAATATTAGTAACCTTAAGTCGTCAGTGTCGCAGATAGAAGATGGAATTAAGGATCAAATGACGTTGAAAAATCAGTTGGAAGACAAGATTGAAAAACTTGAATTGCAGCGTTCAGATGCCAAAAAAGAGCTTGAAAAAGGGAAAGTACCTAACGAATAACAGACGGTCAAAAGACGGTCAAAATACCATAAAGTGGGAAGTAATGATGTGTTGTCCTGAAAATGAATGCGCAAGTCTATTTTATATTGAGTGTTTATCCTTCAATTTTTTAAAATTCGTGCCTTTAAAAGACGGTCAGAGACGGTCAAACGATAAAGAAAGACGGTCAAGAGGAAAATTTGTGACCCCATCATTATCCGCTTGGCACCGCCAAGCTCCCCGAATTTGGGGACGGGATGCCTCTTATCCTGCTTTATTTAAACTCTATGCTGAACTAAGCATTTTGAACTGTAAAACACGACAGAATCATTGAATAAAAGGCGGTGGAAATACAGAAATGGCAGAAATTAAAGTTCGTGGTTTGAGCGATGAAGTTGTAACACTGTTAAATCGATTGGCTAAAAAAACAAATCGTCCACGTGAAGAATTCTTACGACAAGAATTGACGCGCATTGCCTATACCAATGCTAATGAAGAGAATAAAAGGATTTATGATTTGATGTTTAATCGACTCATGATTGCATTGGTACAAAATACAAAAGCTATTGTTTCTTTAGTACAGGCTGGTGTAATTCCGAATGCCTTCTTGAACGAAGAGGGTGAAATTGAAATTATGAGAGGGGAAGATGAATTGTGAACGAAACTCAGACAAATATTCAGAAAGGGTCTATTACCTTTTATCTGAATCACATCCTAATTGACGTTATTGATCGCGTATATTCAGGCCATGAGGCACTAACAAAAATGAAGAAATTTACACTCGAACTGGTGGCTAAGGAGACGCGTTCCCCAGGAAGCTATGATTGGCAAAAGAAGAAAGTCCAGATCAATAATTTGTCTCAAACACCATCACAAATTAATACGACTGCTCTTCATAACGTTGCCCATCATATTGATTGGGTACTTCATGGGAAAAGTAAGCATGATGATGACTTTTATGAAATATTTCACGCGCTGCTGATCCAAGCGATGAATATGGGCGTTATTCGAAAAGAAGATTTATCTAATGACTTAGAGTCAGTAGACAGTAAGAAATTACGAAAGACGTACGATAGTTTTCAGCGCTGGGAGGTGAACCAGGTTGCATACATGAACGACTGGTATTTAGTGAAAGTTGATGATGCTTATTCAGTTAAAGAAGAATTAAAAAATGAAGGGTATTCTTTTAATAAATATGAGGAAGTATGGATGTTCACACTGAAAAAGAATGATATATCCGAAGAACTTCAATTTCTGCAAGCTTTAAACTTAAAGAACGATCAAATCGAAGTAGTCGATTGTAAATTTCCCGTTACTAGTTGTGTATATTATTTATCTATTCAAGGAGGTTTCGATCAAAGAGAATTTTTGAAGGCTCACGGTTACACCTTTGAAGGAATAGGCAATCAGAAAAAAACTTGGTTTAAAAAAATTAAGGCACGTGACTTAGAAAAAGAAGAACAACTCATTGCTCCGATCATGGGAATAAGTCTTAAAGTCTATCACAAAAAGTGAGGGCAAACGCATGACAGAAAACTATGAGACACTTGATATTTTTGACGTAATGGACGTCCATGTTGATGAAGTTAAGATTGATGAGCGTCACTCAACACGAGCATGTATTGTGAAGAAACCACCCAAGATATCAGGAGAAGAGTTGAAGTCAATTAGAGAAAGGTTGAAGTTGTCACAAAGTACATTTGCTGAAATATTAGGGTGCCAGAGATCGGCTCTGAGTCATTGGGAACGAGGTAAGCGAGAAGTACCTGAAATGGCTACTCGACTGATTGAAATTCTTCGAGATGATCCGGATTATTTATTTAAAAAAGGAATCGTTAAAGAGCAAAAATAATTCGCAGACGTCTGCGAACTTTGTTTGAGAGACAAATAATGTCTCTCTTTTTTTATACATAGGAGGAATCAAGTTATGAATATGAAGAGTGAGCGTGCTCCACCATTCAAAATAGATCCACGAGAAAACGGGGTGACATGGTAACACACATGAATTTTATCCATAGGTCGATGGAGGAGGCTCATTAATGCCAAAATATAAAAAACCAGATGCAATTTATTTTGATGACAGTCGTGTTTATGGTTGGAATGATGAAATCAATTCAATAAGGGATACTCCAATCAGAAGCTTAAATGATCTAAAAAAAGCAATAAACATAGCTTATGAAAAAGCATTGGAAGCAACCCTGGATCTTGGTGGACCGGAGATGACTCAAGAGGAATCAGAATTAGAAGTTGAAAATTATAAGGACCGTTTTCGAAAGTTGATTGAAGAATTACCAGAAAAAACAATGGGAGAATTGTTGCATACTTTTGGCGAGGATTCTAACAGGTCTGATGGGTATCTGACTTATGTTCCTCATACTGAGTTAGACTATCTCCATGGCAGTATCGAAGATCCAGGGTATCGTCATAATGTACGGACGACAGATGTAAATAAGATCTCAAGTCTATTTGAGCGTGCAGCACAGGCTGGGAGATCCCGTAATGCTGAATTAGACAATGAGCGTTATAAGAAGTTAGGTTATTTGAACATGTATGGAGAGAAAACCTATTTAGAGGACGGGCGATCTTTTGATGAAAGAGATTTACAGATAGAGCAACTAAAAAAAGAACTCTTAAGCGAAAGTAAATACATTATAGATGGTGTAACAGAGGATTTATATGATCCTTCTGGTAATTATGATCTTAACAATTTGCCAGAAACAAAAAAAATGCTGGAACAGAATAATCTTATTAGTGATTATACCGAGAAACAGCAGGAGGATATAAAAGAGTCAATTAAAGAGTTTGTTAATGACCATTTACACGAAACCGATGCTGCTGATTTTGCTTACGGTTATGAAGCATCCTGGGATACTATGCGAGAAACCCCAGAAGAGATTCGCTTATTAATCATTGACGACTCTGATGCACCATATATGTGGGCAAATATTAATAAAGATAACGGGAATGTATCTTTCAAATACTTGGGGATGTATAGAGAGTTTCCCGAACCAGTTTTTGAATCTACGTTAAATGTTAAATCTCAACTTGATAGTTATAAGGAATTAGACTTGAATACGTTGCAAACAAATAAAATAGAAAAGGACAGATATTTTCGTCTCATGACTGATTTACAAGTCAACCTTAAGCCATATAGGATCTTACCAATGTATGATGAGGACCCAGATCTAGGAAGTTTTCGTTCAACATCTGCTGTTCAGAATCCAAAAGTTGGTGACTATTTAATTATTAACGCAGATGGAACTATCGATTTCAATTCAGCAACGTATGATTTCAGTGAGGTTGACTTCGAACGATTACCAAATATACACGACTTGCTCGATAAAGGCATTCTCAAAGAAACATCGAACGAATTTATGAATAACGATTTATCGCTACAAGAAAAACTTTACGAACTAGGAAATGAAGAGATCGAAGCGGAACAACATATCGATTTGATACACGAGTCCAATGATTTTACAGAGGAAGATCTAGCTGAGGAATCTGACAAGTTGCAAGAAATACAAAAGCAACAAAAGATTATGGAAGAGAAATATGAAGCTTTAAAAGCGTCTTTAGAAAACCCAGCGCATGATGGTAGTGAAGAAAAAAAATCGTCAGCTCTATCACGATTGTTTGATTCCTGCCGCATCAGATTTTATCAGGTCAATGGTGAGGTATCTTCTGACGGAACGGCGTTGCGTTTTGCAGAATTGGAGAACATGAATGCCCTGAACGATGTGGGAATGTATGCCGTGAATCAGGTCGATAAAGAAAAAATTGAATCACTCTATCGGCCTGATCTATCACTTGTTCTTGAATTTAATCCGCAACATAGAATAGAGGCCCAGCAGCGCCTGAGGGCTGATCATGGATTCAAAGAAAAATTAAGTGATTATGCAACCGATCAATTAAAGAATGAAATGAACGCCAGTGAAGAACAGCATGAAAGCATCTGATAAATGGTGTTTTTGTCCTTTGGAACGCGCGCCTCCAAAGGATTTCCATGAGAAAAACGGGGTGACGTGGTAACATTAATGCTGCTGTTCTTTTAAATAGGCGTCGACGTCGGACTTAAGAAAGACCTGAAATTGTGGCTTATTAATGATCGGCTCAAATCGTTTTTCCTGAATATAGCGACGTATGGTTGTACGTGATTTTCCCAGATAAGCAGCAACCATTTCGTAGTTCATAAGTTCTTCCTGCAGTAATGCACGAAGGGCTTTTTCTTTATTGCTGTCATTACTGTTAAGAAAGTTGGTTATGGCAGACATTCTTTTACCTCCTGGTGAAGTGGTTCATCATATTTTAGCATACTAGCACATAATATACTACATTGCAATGTAGTATATTATGTGCTAAACTACGACTAATGATTTCCTTGGTCGTAACTCTCAACAAAGGAGATCTACAAATGGCATCTAAGATGAAAGATATAAAAAGCATGTATAACGAACTTGCGAATTTGGTTTCTTCATCTCCAGAAAACTGGATGGAGTTTCTAAAATTTGCAAGTCGGTTTCAGAACTACTCATTTGATGTAGCCTTAATGGCTTATGGGCAAAACAGAGATGCGACTGCTCTCGCGACGTATGATCAATGGCTGAGTTACGGACGACAGGTGAAACTCAGGGAAAAAGGAATTCGTGTGGGAAACATCTCAGACGGGTCACGCCGATTAATTTCTTTGTTCGATATAAAGCAAACGGTCGGCAAAGAAGTTGCTATGCGTAATTGGCAACCCTCGGACCAAGTGAAGAGACAGCTGCTTAATCAATGGGGCTATGATCATCTTCATCCAACATCATTCGAAGATGCACTGTATGAAGAAATTGCTAATGGGACAAATGGTCGTTATGGAGAGTATCAAGCATTTGTTCAGGAGAGTATTTATCAATTTTGTTCATATAGATTAGGCATGTCTTCAGAAGTAGACCGCGAGGACATAGAAGCGTTGTTAACCCTACGCGATGCTCAATCAGTAAGTCGTGCAGGGAATACAATCATGAACGTTTCCCGTTCTCTTTTATCTGAAATTGCTTTGGTGATTGATCAAGAAAAACAGGAGGAAAAAGAACATGAAAGAAGAAACCTTTCAGGAAATGAGAGCGAAACGTCCACCAATGACTTGGCAGGAGATTCACAATTCAATTCAGTTCACAGAGGGACCGGACGGACTCCAATATCCGAACTTTCAAATGGAGGACGAGGACAAGACTCTGGATCGATGGGGCAATTTGGCAAAGATGTATCTAAAGAGGAACAACCCGAGTCATCTCAGTTATCTGACTCAGACGGGACAGATCATAACATACCTAAACGCAGCGGGCGACCGATATCAGAAGGCAATCGATCGGTACATGGATCAACTGATGCAAAAGAACCCGGCACCGAAGACGTCGGACATATTAGTGGTGACGCGCCACAACAATCAACTTCGCGACCAGGCGAGGGAGCTGGCAGCCCAGGAAGTTCTGGAGATACTGAACTAAGTAGTAAAGCAATTGAACGGGAAGAACAATCAGAAGGTTCCACGGAGGCCCTAAATCCGGAGGAGCCTTCTTTTTTTGATGAATCCGAGCCGAAAACAGACGAGGATGAAGAATTTGATCTCTTCAATTACCAGGAGAAACTTGAAGAGAAGGCAGAATCTGAAAAAAATGTGGAAAAGCCTAGAGAGAGTATTCCTTCCGGAATTGAGGATTTCTTCTCGCTAAATAGAGGGTATTCTTCTGGTGCGAAAGCAAAATTCTATGACAACCTGGAAGCTATTCGTTTACTTAAAAGTATTGAAGATCAAGAGCGTTTGCTGACAAAAGAGGAACAAAAAGCGCTTGGCAAGTATGTTGGCTGGGGTGGTTTGGCCAATGCATTTAATCCAAACAAAGAGGATTGGTCAACAGAATATAAATTATTAAGAGAAGCACTGACAGAAGAAGAATACCGCGATGCTCGAACATCCACGCTAACAAGCTACTATACGGATCCGGAAGTAATATCAGCAATTTATGGTGTATTGGACCGTTGGGGTGTGAACAACGGACGGTTATTGGATCCTGCAATGGGAACCGGAAATTTCTTCTCTGCGTTGCCGGCAAGTATGCGTCAAATGGAACGATATGGTGTAGAAATCGATTCTCTGACTGGCCGGATTTCAGAGCGGTTATACCCTAGCTCGCACGTATATAAAAAAGGCTTTCAAGATGTTCCCTTTAAGGAAAATAGCTTTGATGTTGTAGTGGGGAACATTCCTTTCAACGACATTCGCATTTTGGACCCTAAGTATGACAAAAAGGGTTTGTTAATCCATGACTATTTCTTTGCAAAAGCGATCGACGTCGTCAAACCTGGAGGAATTGTCGCTTTTATTACGTCACGAGGATCAATGGACCGGCAAAACAGCGCATTTAGAAAATATATAAATGAACGTGCAGCATTGATCGGAGCCGTACGTTTGCCGGACAATGCGTTTCAAAAAATAGCCGGCACGAAAGTAACAACGGATATTCTCTTTTTACAAAAACGCATTCCAGGTCAAGATCCGGACATCGGTGCGTCCTGGGTTAAAACAGTACCCTATTTTCTTAACGAACAAATAATAGTCAATGAGTTTTATCAAGAGAATCGTTTTAACATTCTTGGCACGATGAAGGAGACATCATGGATTGACGGTGACACGTGCGTGGCGCTGCCAGGGCGTGAGCTTGTTCCACATTTAAGAGAATCCCTAAAGAATTGGAATCCATATTGGTCGATAGATACACCGGCTCTGAGTAAAGTATTTACTCAGGAAGCAGCTGCAGAACCACTGGAAGAAAAAATAACTTTACCTGAAGGCACGCACTTGTTCACCTATTTTATCTCCGGAGACAATGTGTATTTTTATTCACCGGAGGGGATCAAGCCCGCTCCTTTTAAGGGGGTACAGGAGAAACGTCTGAAACATCTCTGTAAGGTCCGTATGTGGTTAAACCAAGTGATCAGTCTACAAATGCATGATTACAAAGAAAGTGATTTTCAAGGCGCCCTGCTGGCTCTAAATGTAGTGTATGATGCGTTTGTTAAAGAGTACGGCTATATCAGCTTGCCTACGAATAGA
>JAQSXG010000621.1 GCA_029256785.1 Neobacillus sp. | reverse complement strand
TGCATTTGGTAATTTACATAGGTATGATCTGATACAACGTTTATATTTTTTAAGGTTGCCTTTGGGCTAAAGGCGATGATTGAGATAAATGGCAACTCTCCATATTCCTCAAGAACTTCCTTTAATGCTTTGATATGACCTTTGTTTTGCCAAATTGGATTATACAATTTTTCCTTATGCTGATAGATTGATTGTGTCCAATATTTATCTTTTTCATTTCCAAAGATCCAGCCTTGATAATTTTTTGTCTCAATAACAAATATCCCGTATTGTGAAATAAACAAATGATCAATCTGTGAGGTTTCCCCATCATTCCGCTTAATCATCAGATTGTGAATCTTGTAATAATCTTCACTACTTAATCCCGTAGTCAATAGTCTGGTAACACCTTCCCCTATTGCACCCTTAACTGATGTGTATTTAATTGTTTTTAATATTTTTGATAGCACTTATTTACCTCACTTTCAAAATCAACTAGGTATTTTTCCTTATTATAACATTATTATTGGAGGAAAACTGGAAGTAATATCCTCCAGATATGTCACTTTTTCTTGTCGAAATAGCAATAACGCCTACCTATAGATAGACGTTATTTTTGTTCCTTTGATTCTATTCCTACTAAACTAGCAAACTGTATAACAGCTGCATATCAAATTAGTTATTAAATAAAATTTAATATAGGTTCCTTTTGATTAATTTCAATTACTTGATAATAGTCATTTGCGGACATTTCTTTCATTATTTCAATTAAACGAGCATGGTGAGTAAAGAAAATAACTTGTGTGTATTTCGATAACTCTTTTAAAGCTTTTAGTGACTATTTGTAACGTTCGTCGTCGAAATGGACAAGGATATCATCTACAATAAACTGAACAGGCTCATTTTCCTTGATATTTTCTTCTATACTTGCAATCCGCAAGGAAAGATAGAGCTGACCTTGTTGTACCGTCTTTCATTCCGTCAATAGCTAGTTTTCTCCAGTATTTCTTAGCCCCATTAAGGTTGGCTAATCCTTCTCATCGTAATCAACGGTTAAATCGATAAATGATTCTAAAGTTAATTTATAAAAAATGGCACCTGCCCGAGTTCGAAAAGATATCAGCAATTTTATTGATAAATTATTGTTTTTTTACTATCCCAACTACTCTGCTTTTTGGTACCGTTGGATCATGTTGGACAACAAAAGCTTTTGGAAAACGATCTAAATACGTTCCTTCATGAGATTTTGGTGTCAATATTATAAGTTTTCGTTTTAATTCACTTGCATATAGGTCAAATACTTTAACTTTCCTACCTTCATCCAATGCACTATCGAATTCATCAAGGACGATGAAACCAGGAGTGGTTTGGAGATTTTGTAATAAGGCTAGGGCAAATAAAAGAGAACTTAATGATTCCTCTCCACCTGATACACCTTTCCCTACTTTGCCGCCACGAGCTTTTATACTTACGTCTTCCATTGCACCTCGATGGCCTTCCTTTCGTGCTTTAATAAATAATTTAAAATGTGTACGCAGTCGCCGGTCCTCGTATGACTCCCAGCTAATTTCTCCTTCAAACTGGAAGTGACTCATGTAAGTTTTAAATCGATGCTGTAACTCTAGAACACGCATGTTAATTGTAGTTTCTAGTTGATTCCTTAGTGTTTCTGTTCTCTCAATATCTGATCAAGTAATATTTTCAATCGTTTATATTCGTTATCGAAGCGTTCATATTCTTGTTTAACAGTGTTGTAATTATCCTGAGCGGCTGGGTCAATATCAGGTTCCCTGCGTGCATTATCAAACATTACCTTTCCATTTTCACGGTTATTTTTTAACAGTAATAATGAAGGTATTGGCTCCTCTTTACACTTATTAGCGGCTTCAGAATAGATAGTTGGGACTAATTTTTGCAAATCTGATAATTCTTTAATTATATTAATCAGATTTATTTGGTTTGTTTCTTTATCCTCACGATTATTAGTCCTTTGTTTTTCTATAATTCCTATTTTTCTTCCAGCATCTTCAAGAACGTAATCAATATTTCTAATTTCTCTTTCTAGTTTATTGATTCTCTCATCTAATTCATCAAAATCTCCATTGAGTTGCTCAAGCTTAATTTTTTGATTTTTTAGATACTCCATTTCCTGATTACATTGAAACTGTAAATGGTTCCGTTCTTCATATTTAGCCTTCATTTTCCCAAGTTCTTCGTAGACTTTTTCTTCCTCTTCTAGTACTTCCCTGGTATTTGCATTTTGTAGTTGGAGGCGCATTAAATCCGTTTGTACTTGTTTCAAGTTTTCAATTGCTTCTTCACTCAAACTTTTTAAGCGCAATTCTTCTTCTAATTTCTTTTTCCTTGCAATCCTTACGTGTTCATTTGTCATAAATGCTTCGGATTCTTTCACCTGGTGGATAATACTATTCAACTCTTGAATGTATTTTGTGTCAGCTGATATTTCATCGTCCAGGTTTGATAGTTTGGTAGAAATCTTGTTCACAAGATTCTCTACTTCTTGTCTGCGTAGCTTCAATGCTTTTACACTTAATATAAAACGTTCTTTTTCCTGAGGACCACGTAGCCCCATAGGATCGATCAAAACGCCATCATTAATTGAAAAAGAACTCTTTTTAAAAAATTGTTCCACCCACCAAAGTGCTTTCATGGCAAAAGTATTTCCTTCTTCATTTAACCCTTCTTTCACTTGCAGATGGAGTGATGGCAAGGTTGTCACTACCCGGTTTGGTATCACTCCCATCAATGGAACATGGTATAAATCATTTGGCGGTACAATATATTTACCATTGAAAAAGATGGTATATTTAATTGCATTGTATATTTGTTCATCCTTTAATTGTGCACTTTCATCTAACTCTAGTAATTCTCGAAGAGGATACGATTTTATTTTCAAAGACGCGAAATATTTCATTGACTCTATTTGCCTTTTTGATAAATCTCGGTCCTCTTTCAGGAGCTTCAATTCCTCTTTTAATTCTTTTACTTTTTGCGAATCATTGAAGTGAATCTCTTTATTTGAAGATACTTTTGCCTCAAGTGTTTCAATCTTTT